>JAJYKC010000103.1 GCA_021788955.1 Acidobacteriota bacterium | reverse complement strand
CACGCACCGACTTGCTCGCTACGCGCCGGGCATCCCGGAAACGCGCGGACCGCATCGCCGCGAACGCCCCGTCCGTTGATCCCGCCCCGTCATCCGCCGGACTCGCCAAATATCCATGGAAGTTCCCTTGCCCGTCAAAGGCCATGCCGATGATCTGCCCCGCGGAGTTGATGGAACAAACGGTGAACAGGTACAAGGGCGAATCGGCCGGAACCAACGTGTTCAAATCGACCATCGCCCCTCCTTGCGGCATAACGAACGCCCGCGGCAGCGCCGTTGGAGGCCCCGTGAGCCCGAGGGAGTCGGCCGGGAACGAGACGCCCCCGGCCTCGCCAAGGTCGCTGATCGCCAGTCCAATGCTCGCCGCATCGCCCGGTATGGTTCCGGCGTCCTGCATCTGCGTGTCTGCGCTCCACACAAAGGCGTGGAACAACCCGTCGCTTGTACCCGATGTGCCCACCACCTGCCCCGACCGGTTGATGTTATACGCAAAGTTCCCGATGTATCCGAGCCCCGTCGCCGGCGGCGGCGCTGCCAAGCTGCCCAAACTGCCCAGGTCAATCACCATGCCGTTCTGCCACAGCGTGGCGTGCTGGCCGGTAAGATAAGCAAACCCCGTGTTGCCTGCGCATGTCCCCGTTGCACCCACCGCCTGGCCCCTGTCGTTAATCCGGAAAACCACCCCATCGGTATCGCTGAACGGATTTCCCTTCGAGTCGATGCCGGAGGTCGGAAGTTGCTGAATTACGCCATCGGTCCAGAGGACCGGTTTGAATTGGTACGTCTGAAATTGGAACGCTCCGGGATTGTAAGCAGGGCAGTTCGAATCGGCTGTCGTGTTCTCGCTCACGCCGCCAATCTGGCCATGAATGTTAATTCCTTTCGCCCCCGCATTCCTGCCGGCATTTCCGTTGGCATCCTTCAGGGGCGGCAATACTTTCATCACGCCGTCCTGCCACACGAAAGCCTCGCAAACGTGTTGCGTAAAGAAGCCGCAGAAGTCTTCCGAATTCGTATCCGCGGTTTCGGCTTCTCCCGCGGCCTGCAGCGCGTCGTTCACCCCAAACGCCGAACTGACGATTCCACCAAGTCCGCCCAGGTCGATCGTGCTCATTCCCTGGAATGAGATCGCGGCGTCCCACCCGGCTGAAACCGGAATCGCCTCGGCAATCAGACCATTATCCGTGATCACTAACGGCCCCGCCGACGGGCCGATGAGCCCGAGATCGGTGACCGTATACCGGACCGTCGTTGTTTTCATCTCCCCCGCCGCCGCGCTTCCCGCAAAGAAGGTGGCCGCAAGGAGTGTGGCAGCTTGGCAGCGAAACAGAATTTTCTTCATAACGAATCTCCCTTCGGTTTATTTGTCAGGTGAGCCGCGCCAATCCGGCTCGCCTGCCACGTATAAGGATTCGCGAGGACCCAAGTTACAGCCTCCCGCCGAGGGCGTAAAATAAGCCCCAGCGTGCACCCGTGCCAAACTGCCCCCAATGCGGAGCGGAGTTAGGTTCCGGTGATCCCGCGGGACTATGCCCGAAATGCCTCATCCAGGCCGCGTTCGATACCTCACTCGGCGCCGAACCACCTGCTAAGACGATCGAGGCCGCTCCAACAGCGCCCGCCGACGACAAGTTCGGCCGTTACGAAATCCTTCGCCCGATCGGCGAAGGTGGCATGGGCACTGTCTATCTCGCTGAGCAACGCGAACCCATCCGCCGCCGCGTGGCGATCAAGGTCGTCAAACTCGGCATGGACACCCGGCAGGTCCTCTCCCGCTTCGCCAACGAGCGCCAGGCCCTCGCCCTGATGGACCACCCCAACATCGCACGGATCTTCGACGCCGGCGCCACGTCCCGGGGCCGCCCTTACTTCGCGATGGAGTACATCGACGGCCTACCCATCACCGAGTACTGCGACAACAAGCGAATGACCATCGGCCAACGCCTCGAACTTTTCCTCGCCGTCTGCCGCGCCGTCCAGCATGCCCACCAGAAAAGTGTGATCCACCGCGACCTCAAGCCGTCCAACGTCCTCGTGGCCGAGCACGACGGCGCCCCGCTTCCGAAAGTGATCGACTTCGGCATCGCGAAGGCAACCGACCAGTGGGCCGTCGAAAAGACCCTGTTAACCGAGTTCGGACAGATGTTGGGCACACCCGAGTACGCCAGCCCCGAACAGGCCGACGTCATGTCGGGCGAAATCGGCGCGGCCACCGACGTCTACTCGCTCGGCGTGCTTCTCTATGAGTTACTCATCGGCGCCGTTCCCTTCGATGGCGCGCTGTTGCGCAAATCCGGCTACGCGGAAATGCTCCGCATCCTTCGCGAAGAAGAAGCGCCCCCGCTTTCGCGAAAGCTCACCACCCTGGGCGCGGAGGCAGCCGGCATCGCGTCGCACCGCCAGACCGACCCCGCCTCTCTCCGCCGCCTCGTTGATGGCGATCTGAACTCGATCACTCTCAAGGCTCTCGAAAAAAACCGCGGGCGGCGCTACGCTTCGGCCGCGGAGTTGGCGGCCGATATCCGGCGATACCTGGAACACCGCCCCGTACTCGCCTCGCCGCCGGGCGCACTCTATCGCGCGCGCAAGTTTCTTCGCCGGCACAGGCTGGCCGCCCTCGGCGCCGCCGCTGGACTTGTGTTCGCCCTGCTGAGCGCGGTGACGCTTTGGTCCTTCGTGCGCTCCAACGCCCCGCTCAAGCCCAAGCTGACCGGCAAAGATACCATCGTCCTCGCGGATTTCGATAACAAGACCGGCGATCCGGACTTCGACGACACCCTCCGCCAGGGATTGTCCGTGGCGCTCCAACAGTCCCCGTTCCTAAGCCTCATCTCGGACCGCCAGGTCCAGCAAACACTGGCGCTGATGGGAAAGCCGAAGGATGCCCGCCTCACTCCGGAAACCGCGACGCAGATTTGTGAACGAACCGGAAGCGCGGCGGTGCTCGAAGGCTCCATCGCGCGGCTGGGGAGTCAGTATGTACTTGGTCTGCGCGCCAACAACTGCACATCGGGCGACCTCGTGGATCAAGAGCAGGTCCAGGTGCCGCGCCGCGAGGATGTCCTCAACGCTCTCACCCAAATCGCCCGAAAATTCAGAACCGGAGTCGGCGAATCCCTCGCCACTGTCGAAAAGCACTCGACACCGCTCGCGGACGCGACCACGCCATCTCTCGATGCCCTCAAGGCGTATAGCACCGCGCTGAAGGTGGACAACTCCGCAGGTGACGCCGCAAGCATCCCTTTCTACCGCCGCGCCGTTGAAATCGATCCCCGATTTGCCATGGCCTACGCCGCTTTAGGTCTGGCGTATAGCGGGATCGGAGAGTCCTCGCTGTCGGCCGAGAGCACCACAAAGGCATGGCAATTGCGCGAGCGGGTCAGCGACCCGGAGAAGTTTTTCGTCGACTTTACCTACCACCGTCAGGTGACGGGAAACCTGGAGAAGGCCTACCAGACCCTCGAGACGTGGTTTCAGACCTATCCTCGCGGAGAGGATCCAAGCGCCCTGGATCTGCTGGCGGGCATCTCCACCAATGGGACAGGCCGATTTGAAAGAGCCATCGAGGCAGCACAACAAAAACTCGCGGCCGACCCCAACTTCATCTACGGTTATTCGAATCTTGCGTCCAGCTATTTTTTTCTCGACGGCTTTTCCGAGGCCGGGCGCACTCTCCAGCAAGCGTCGGCACACAAGCTGGAATCCCCTGAGTTTCTCGTGCTTCAATTCAACATTGCTTCGCTACAAGGTGACCGCGACCAGATGGATCGCCTGACGGCCCTGGCCAAGGGCGAGCCCGGCGCCGAACACGGGCTGGCTCACGAGCAGGCTCTGGCGCTGGCTCGTTCCGGCCGGTTGCAGGCCGCCAGGCGCTTCTCAAGCCACGCCGTCGATTCTGCCGTGGAAGAAGGCTACCGCGAGAAGGCGGCGAGCTACCTGGCTGCGCGAGCCGTGTGGGAAGCCGTTTACGGACAACCCGCCGAAGCAAAGACGAGCGCCCTGGCCGGGCTCAAGCTTTCCAGCGGCCGCGACGTCGAATACGCCGCCGGACTTGCCCTCGCCTTTTCCGGAGACACCCCTCGATCGGAAGCGCTCGCCGCCGATTTAGAAAAGCGCTTCCCCGAAGACACCTTTGCAAAATTCACTTACGTGCCGGTTCTCCGCGCGTTAGCCGCGCTCGCCGGGGGCAGACCGGCGGACAGTATCGAGCGCCTGCAAACCACCATAACCTATGAGCTGGCCGTGAATGGCCTCAACTGGAATGGACTTACCCTGGGCGGTTTGCACTCGGCCTACGTGCGCGGCGAATCGTTTCTGGCCACCCGCCGGCATGCGGAAGCCGCCGCCGAATTTCAAAAGTTACTCGATCACCGCGGCCTGGTTGGCCTGGACCCTATCGGACCCATGGCCCGCCTCCAACTCGCCCGCGCTCTCGCCGCTTCCGGAGATCGCCCCAGATCCGCCGCCGTCTATAGCGATCTCCTCACCATCTGGAAGAACGCCGACCCCGGCATCCACCTCGTCCAACAAGCCCGAGCCGAATCCGCACACTTACATTAACTACGGTGTAACTTCATGCGCCGAATCCCTTACTTGCTATAGCCGCTTATGAACGATCGGACCATGCACACCATCGCGGGCCCCTCGCAATTCCCAACCACCCGCTGGTCTCTCGTGGTCGCCGCCGGCAAACCCGAAAATAATGATTCGCACGCCGCCCTGGTCTCTCTCTGCGAACGCTACTGGTATCCGCTCTACGCCTACCTGCGCCGGCGCGGCCACCCGCCGGATCAGGCGCAGGACCTCACCCAGGAGTTCTTCCTCCGTCTACTCGAAGGCCGCTATCTCGATCGCGCCGACCCCGCCAAAGGCCGCTTTCGCGCCTTCATCCTCACCTCGCTGAAATACTTCGTCGCCGACGAACAGGACCGCCAACGCGCGCAGAAACGCGGCGGCGGCCTACTCGAATCCCTCGAACTTTCCTCCGGCGAAGAACGCTACCAGCGCGAGCCCGTCTCCGGCGAAACCCCGGAGCGCATCTTCGAACGCCGCTGGGTGCTTTCCGTCCTCGACCGCGTCATGCAGAACCTACGCGACGAGTTCGTCCGCCACGGCCGCCCGGAACACTTCGAGCGCCTCAAGCCCTTCCTCCTCGGCCAATCGGAAGCCCCATACGCCGCCCTCGCCCGCGACATGAACTCGACCGAAGGAGCCCTCCGGGTCGCCATCCACCGCCTCCGCAAGCGTTACCGCGACCTCTTCCGCCAGGAAATCGCCGACACCGTCGCCAACCCCGCCGACATCGACTCCGAACTCCGCTACCTCGCCTCCATCCTCGCAAGAAAGTAGTCGCGCTCTCATAATCCTTCTCCCGTCGGAGTAGAATTAAACCATGGACCGCTACACACCCGCGCAAGCCGCCGCGGTAACCGGCCTGCCGCTGGCCGCGGTTCACAAAGCTATCGACAATCGCCTGATACGTCCCCTTCACGCGCGGTCGGCCGCACGCCCCCGCCGGCTGCTCACAAAGGAGCAGTTGATCTACTTGCAACTCGAAGCGCAGGGCCTTCGACTGCTACCGGTCGGCGCCCGCCGGGCAATCGCGCAGTCCCTCCAGCGATCGCAAGAAATTGAAACGCTGCCTCTGGCCAACGGAGCAGCCCTTCTGATAGAAGTCGGGACCGCCAGACGACGCGTGGAAAGCCAACTGAAGCAGCTTTCCCGCATCGAGAGGATGGTGGTCAGCGACCCGGAGATCATGCGCGGCACGCCCGTCTTCAAAGGCACCCGGATCCCAGTCGATTTAGTGGCGGATATGCTCGCCCAAGGCGCAACCGCCGACGAGATCCTGCAAGGCTATCCAACTTTAACCACGAAGCAGATCGCCATCGCGCCCCTCTACATTCGCGCCTTCCCGCGCCGCGGCCGCCCCACCCGCCGCCCCTGGCAGCGTGAAAAGCCCCGCGGCCGGAAATCCTACCCGCTGGACACCCTGCTCGAAAGCGCGTGAGGTTCCTGATCGATGAATGCCTCCACGAGTCCCTCGTCGGTGTCGCTCACGCTGCCGGTTATGAGGCAACCCACGTAAATCACCTTGGCTTGAACGGCAAGCCGGACTGGCAACTGGCCGACCGGATCGTCAACGACGAATCTACTTTTGTCACGAACAACCGCCTGGACTTCATTCGGCTCTTCGCCAAAATGGAGCTTCACGCCGGTCTCATCATCCTCGTCCCCAATGTGGTGCCGGCCCTCCAACGTGTCCTGCTTGAGGCGGCGATCCAATACCTCGCAGGCAGACCCATGCTAAACACGGCCATCGAGGTGACCCTGGCCGGCCACACAGTCACCTGCACTGAGTACGAACTTCCTTAACCCATCCTCCCCAAAAAAATCCACCCCAACCCCGCCGCCCGAATCTAGAAAACTATCGTGACCGCCCCGCAACTCCACCTCGACGGCCTCGCCCTCGACCGCCGCCTCGTCGACACCCACCTCGCCGCTCTCCTTCCGCCCCTGCCCCGCTCCCCCGCGCCCCAGGTCCGCGAAGCCATGCGCTACGCCGTCCTCGGTCCCGGCCGCCGCATCCGTCCCCTCCTCGCCCTCCGCGTCGCCCAAATGCTCGACGCACCCCCGGCCCCCACCCTCCGCGCCGCCGCCGCCGTCGAACTCCTCCACTGCGCTTCCTTGATCGTCGACGACCTTCCCTGCATGGACAACGACCCCCTCCGCCGCAACCGCCCCTCCGTCCACATCGCCTTCGGCGAAGCCAACGCCATCCTCGCCGCTTTCGGCCTCGTCTCCCTCGCCGCCCGCTCCGCCATCGACCGCAACGCCCGCCCCGGCGACTGCGCCCGCCTCCTTGAATTCCAACTCCACCTCCTCTCCACCCTCGACTGCGCCAGCTTAATCGGCGGCCAGTCCCTCGACCTCGCTCTCTCCCACGAAGCCCGCAACCGCAACCGCGCCCGCCTCGCCGCGCTCAAAACCGTCCCCCTCTTCGAACTCGCCGTCCGCGCAGGCGCCGCCTTCGCCGATCTCTCCCCCGCCGAACAAACCTGCCTCCTCGATTTCGGCGCCGAATTCGGCATCGCCTACCAGATGCGCGACGACCACTTGGACGGCGAAGTCCCCACATCCCTCACCGCCGCCAACCGCTTCGCCCGCGCCTGCGCCTCCCTCGCTCCCTTCGGACCCCGTGCCCAACCCCTCCGCGATCTGGTCGAATATCTAGTTAGCTAGATGCCAACCGATATCGTCGTCATCGGCAGCGGCTTCGGCGGCCTCGCCACCGCCATCCGCCTCCAGGCCCGCGGCTACCGCGTCCGCCTCCTCGAAGCACGCGACCAGCCCGGCGGCCGCGCCTACGTCTACCGCCAGGACGGCTTCACCTTCGACGCCGGCCCCACCGTCATCACCGCCCCCTTCCTGTTCGACGAAATCTTCGCAGCCGCCGGCCGCAAAACCAGCGACTACATCCAATTCGTCCCCATCGATCCCTTCTACCGCATCGAATTTCACGACGGCCGCTCCTTCGAATACAACAGCGACGAAGCCGAAACCGAACGCGCCGTCGCCGCCTTCGCCCCCAACGACCTCGAAGGCTACCGCACCATGATCCGCCACGCCCGCGCCATCTTCGAAAAAGGCTTCGTCGAACTCTCCACCAAACCCTTCCTCAACTT
>JAJYKC010000102.1 GCA_021788955.1 Acidobacteriota bacterium | reverse complement strand
AGCAGCACGTTGATCCGCCCCGGCACCCGCAGCCCACTCGCGCCCGGAACAACCTTGTAAATCACCCACCAGAACGTATGCGCGCCGAACCGCACCGTCGCCAGATACAACGCGGCGCTCGACAGAGCCACAACCGCGCACGCCCGCCCGGCGAACGTAGGCGCCTTCCCCCGCAACCGCGCCAGGGATCGAACGGCGGCGAACGCAGCCGTAATCACCATCACCACCGGCAGCCCCATCCGCGCCTCCTCCCACTTCGGGAAATGACGCAGATAGAGCGCTCCCAGGCTTCTCCCCCAGACCCAGTTATGAATTCCCGTGTCGAGTAACTCGCGCCAGTCGCGAATATATTGGAGGGCGTCCGCGTAACTCCGCCCCCCGGTCACCCGCAGCACAGGGTAATAAACCCAAACGAGCAGCACCAGCCAGAACCCAAAGGGCCCGGCCGCGGCGAGTAAGTCCCGCGGAGCGCGCGCGGACCAGCGGCGGAGGCGGTCCACAAAATCCCGCCGCCCGGTCCACAATTCCACCCCGGCCCAGCATCCCGCTACCGCCACCGCGGCCAAACCGCAGAAAAACGCTGTATAAAACTCGCTGAACATCACCGCCCCAAACAGGAAAGCGGCGCCTGCCAAAGCCCCGCGCAAACCCCGGCGGAAATAGAAGTCGAGCAGAAGCACCACCGCCGGAACGAACGCCACAATCCACATCTGCGGATGCGCCGCCCAAAGCGTCGGGCCGTTCGCAATCGTGAACAGCGCCGACCCCACCAGCGACGCGCAAACACCCAGCCGGAACGTCGTCCGCAGCATCACATGGCAAAATCCGAATCCCAGCGCCTTCAGCGCCGCAAGCGTGCATTCAAACGCCAGATACGTATCGAAATGCATCGCGCGAAAAGGAATGTAAAGCGGCGCCAGCAGCAGCAGCGTGTGGCTGTAGCCGAGAACATCGTGCGCGGGATAAAAGTAGTTCGGGTCGCGAAAGCTCGCCAGCCCGCGGCACACCGCCCACCAGTGCTCGGTCAGAATCATGCACAGCCGCGCGTCGGCCGGGGCGCCGGTCCACTTATCGCCGCCGCTCAGCAGGAAGAAGCGGAACAGATAAGCCAGACACGCCGCGCCCACGCCGGCGGCGACGGCCACCTCGCGCAGAACGCGTGTCCGCGTGGTTGCAACGGCGGAGCTCTCCATAAGTTACTAACTAGATCGTCTTGAGATACTCGAGCAGCGCCGCCTTCTCGTCCTCGGGAAGGTTTGTGCCGTATCTCGCGCCCGCGTGCCCGATGTTACTGTTTCCCGGCTGCGAGGTGTCGAAAAGATACCCCTCGCCGGAAGTCACAAAGCCAACCTTCCCGGGATCGTACTCGCGGTTGCCCACAACAAATTTCGGCGGGCGCTGGTCCGGATGGAGCAGATGCCAAAGCGTAGGCACGGACCCGTTGTGTAAATACGGCGCGGTCGCCCACACGCCGTCAAGCGGGCGCGCCAGATACTCGCCCGTCGCACGCCAGATCACCGGATTCGCGTCCATCTCGGCCTGCTGAGCCGGCGGAATGCCGTCGTCAAGAAACCCGCGCGCCTTCAGTCCGTTTAGAATCGGCGCCACCGCGGTGGGGAACGGCACGCCCGCCACCGGTTGGCCAAAGCTGTTCGCGCGCTGCGGATCCGTACCCACCTCCGTCAACTTGTACAGCCGGTTCTGGTGGCAGTCGCGGCACACCTGGTTGAACACCTTCTCCCCAGCCCGCGCTTTCGCCGGATCGGCCGCTCCAAACACATCCGCGGGCCACGCCGGCGCCTTTAGCTTCTGCATCAACACTTCCAGGCGATGCAGGTTCCCCACGCGAAGCGTGGATTCGTACGTCTTCGGGTCGAACAGCGCGCCCATCCCCAGCGCCTGGCCGATGTTCCGCTCCAGAATCGAGTTCGTATCGCCGTCGTAGTGGATCCACACCGTCTCCGCGCTCCTCCGCTGCCCCGTGTTGTCCGGCACATCCCAGATGAAAGGAAAGCTCACCGGCGACTGCATCCGCACCGCGCTCTTGGGAAACAGAAGATTGCGCGCCGCGCCGAACGCGTCAATGCGTCCGGGGCCGGGTTCCGTGCCGTCGAGCAGCAACTTCCCGTTGCGCATGTAAGCCAGCCACGCCTTAAGAAATGCCACGTCGCGGCGGAATCGGGCGGCAAAGTCGCCCGAGCCAAGCGCGTCCGCGGGATCGGCGGCATCCGCCGCCCGGGAAGAAACCGTGTGCAGTTCCGGGTCGGCAATCGGCGCCGCCCCCACCTCGCCCACACTTTTCACAGCCGCATCCGACGCGTATGCCGCCGCATCCGCCGGCGCCGATTTCCCCGCGTGCAGTTGCCGGTCGATCGCAATCACAAGCGCGGCAAGCTTCGACGGATTCCGGATCGTCGCTTCAAACGAATCGCGAAACTCGATCTGGTAAGCCTGAAGATCCACCATCGAAGGCGCCCCGTCAACCAGAAGACTCTTCCCGCGATAGCTCACCTTGCCCGTGTGGCACGTGGCGCAGTTGAACCCCACCATCTCCAGACCCACATGGCTCGCGTTGCGTGACCGCACCGTCGTGAACCCAATCGGCAGCCCGTGCGGATTCGCACCGCTCGGCGCGTCCGGCACAAAACCGAATCGTTCGAGACCTTCGAGAAACGGCCGCCCGGTCTTCACGCTCACCAGGTTGGCCAGCAGCACGTACGGCATCAGTTCGCTGCCTTCGGCCAGATGATGGAATTCCGTCCTCTCGGCCTCCGCCCACCCGTTGGCGCTCCACTCCGCTGTCTCTTTATATGCAGGCGCGGGCGACGGCGCCGGTTTCTCCCCGCATCCGGATAGGATCGCCAACACCCCGGCGCAAAGCAACGGGCACAGCAGGCTCAGTCGCACGGAATCATTGTACGTTGGAACGCTCCCGCTCAAAACCGGCCGGAGCCGTCACAACCCGCCCTCGGATGATATGATGAGGACGTTTGGAGGTTTATTCATGGGTCCCGTCGGCGTACAGGAGATGGTCGTCATCTTCCTGGTCGCTCTTGTATTATTCGGTCCGAAGAAGTTGCCCGAACTGGGCCGGACCATCGGAAAAGCGCTGAGCGAGTTTCGCCGGGCTCAAAGCGAGCTCAAGGCGACGCTCGATCATCACATGCGCGAACTGGAACGGGAGAACGAATCGCTGCAGACCGTTACGCGCAGCGTCAACAACGAGATTCAAAGCCATTACGAGGCCGCGAATGTCGAGCCTTACTCATCCGAGAATCCGTATAATTACGACGATTACTCGGCCGTTTCGAATCCATCCACCCCCGGCGCTTCAGAAAGTCCGAGCGCTGAGCCAGCCGTTCACTACGAGTCCGCGCAGGGCGTCGTGCCAAGAACCGAGCAGACCGGCCATACCGGGACCGTTACCACCGAATCCCCTCAGCCGCCTGCCGGCGTACCCGCCGCCGAACCTGGTGCGAGCCAGGCGTAGTTCGTAGTCCGGAGTCAAGACCCGTTAATGGATGACATTCGCCAGGGAGATCCCTCTCTCCCAACCAGCCTCGGCGCGCGCGCCAATTCTACCCTAGTGCCTTCGGGCGGTGGAGGCGGCGCGCGCGTACCTCCTCCTCCGCCGCCGGAAAACAACGACGACGAGGAGGGCATGGTTCGCATGTCGTTCCTCGAACACCTCGAGGAACTGCGCTCGCGCATTATCCGCTCCTTGATGGGCCTTGCCGTCGCCTTCGTCGCCAGCCTCCTGTTTGCCAACGACCTTTGGCGCATCGTCAGCGACCCCGCCGTCGACGCCCTGCGGAAACTCGGAGTCAACCCGCCACGCCTCGCCATGATCGAGCCGATGGAGGGCTTCTCCATCATCTGGGTGAAGCTGCCCCTGCTGGCGAGTGTGTTCATCGCCTCGCCGTGGATCCTCTATCAGGTCTGGGCCTTCATCTCGCCCGGCCTCTACAAGCGCGAGCGGCGGATGGCCACGCCCTTCATCCTCACCACCGCCGGCTTGTTCATCACCGGCGGCCTGTTCGCCTACTTCCTGGCCTTCCGCTTCGGGCTGCAGTTCCTCCTCGGCATCGGCATGATGAATAACGTCCAACCGGTCGTCACCATCACCGAATACTTCGACTTGTTCGTGGACGTCATCCTCGGCGTCTCCCTCGTCTTCGAACTGCCGGTCCTCATCTTCCTGCTCACGATGCTGCGCATCGCCTCGCCGCGCTTCCTGCTCCGCCATTCGCGCTACGCGATTCTCGGCATCGTCATCGTCGCCGCCATCATCACGCCCACACCGGACGTCTTCAACCTGATGCTGTTCGCCATTCCGATGAATCTGCTCTATTTCGTCGGAGTGTTCGCCAGCTACCTGCTCGTGCTGCGCCGCGAGGGCCGCAAGTTCCCGTGGAAGCCCGTCCTGCGGATCACCGCGATCATCGTCGCGGTCGTCGCCGGGCTCATCTGGCTCGCCATCGCGCGCTTCCACTACCACCTGGCCCCGCACTGGCCCTTCTTCGTCCGATAACCAAGGCTTGGGGAGGCGCTATTCCCGGCGCAGCGCCTCCATCGGATCGGCCTGCGCCGCCCGCCGCGCCGGCCCGTAGCAGGCCAGCGCCGCCACGGCCGTCAGTCCCGCCGCGGCTGCCGCGAACAGAACCGGATCGTCCGCCGCCACTCCATACAGCAGGCCCGAAAAACTCTTCAGCGCCCGCGCCAGGGCCCATCCGGCCGCCGTCCCGATCGCCAGGCCCACCCACGCCAGCTTGAGCCCCTCGCCCAGAATCAGCCGGAACACTTCGCCCCGACCCGCGCCCAGTGCCATCCGGATGCCCATCTCCGTCACGCGCCGCGCCGCCGAATAGGAAACCACGCCGTACACGCCCGCCGCGGCCAGCAGCAACGCCAGCCCGGAAAATGTTTCAAACAAAATAAGAGCGAATTGTTGTTCCGCCAGGATGCCCCGCATCAGTTCCCGCATCGTCCTCACTTCGTAAAGCGTCTGGCCCTGCGTCTCCTTCACCGCCGCCCGAATCGCCGGCACAATCGCCGCCGCCTCCCCGCGCGTCCGCACCACCACGGTCATGCTCGGATAAAACGCCGGCATCCACTCGTCCGGTATCTGCTCGAATGGTATGTACACCTGGTTCCGCGTGAACTGCCCCGGCCGCCCGAGCCCCCAATGCCTCGCGTGGCCCACCACGCCCACAATCCTCCCCGTGCCCCAGTGCGCCACCCCGAGCCGCTGCCCCACCGGGTCGCGGTCCGGGAAGTAAGCCCGCGCCATCACGGTGTCGATCACCACCACCTTCTCGCTGCTCATGCCGTCGCCCGGGCGGAAAAAGCGCCCCTCGAGCAGCGGAATCTTCATCACCCGCAGATAATCCGGCCCGGTCTCGTGATACAGCGCCCGCGGCGCCTCGCTGAAATTCTCGGGCACGTCGTCGCCAATCCAGAACGGACCGGAGTTGTCCTCCTGATTGAACGGAACCAGCGACGAAACATCGGCCGCTTCCACGCCTGGAACCGCGTCCAGCCGGCCCAGGAGAGCACGGTAGGCGAACCGCATCCGCTCTTGCGTCGTCGCCGGCGCCAGCGCCACCTTGAACGTCACCACATGCCGCGGGTCGAAGCCCGGGTTCACCCGCCACAGGTTCCGCACCGTCACAAACAACAATCCCGCCCCCGTCACCAGCAGCATCGTCATCGCCATCTGGCCGGCCACCAGCGCGGATTGCGTGCGGCGGTGCGTGCCCGCCGCCTCCCGGCCGCCGCCCAGCGAGGCCCTTGGCTCGGCCCGCATCGCCTCCATCGCCGGCGCCAGCCCGAACAGCACTCCCACCGCGGCCGTCAGCGCCATCGAGAACAAAAGCACCACCGGGTTCAGCCCGATGTTCTCGCTCCGCGGCAGAGGCGCCGGACTCGAAGCGAGCACGGCCCGAAGCGCCGGATGCGCCACCACCAGTCCCACCGCCCCGCCCGCCAGCGACACCAGCACGCTCTCGGTCACTAACTGCCGCGCCAGCCGCCCGCGCCCCGCCCCCAGCGCCGCCCGAATCGCAAATTCCCGCCGCCGCGCCGCCGCCCGCGCCAGCAGTAAACTCGCCAGGTTCGCGCAGGCAATCGTCAGCACCAGCCCCACCGCGCCCCACAGCAGCAGCAGCGCCCCGCGCGCCTCCCCCGTGATCTCATCCTTCAGCGCCAGCACCTTCGCCCCCAGGCCGCGGTCGTCTCGCGGGTACGCCTCTTCCAGCCGCCTCTCAATGCCGCTCATCTCCCCCTGCGCCTGAGCGATGCCCACTCCATCCTTCATCCGCGCCACGCACACCAGCCCCGGATGCACCGATCGGTCCTCCAGCAGCCGCGGATCCCCCTGCCCCAGCGGCACAAACACGTCCGCTTCGCCGAACAGCCGGAACCCCTCCGGCGCCACACCCACAATCCGGTATGTGACGCCGTTCAGCGTAACCAACCGTTCGCCCGCCCCACCCCCGAACCGCGCGTTCCACAACCGCCGGCTCACCACTGCCACCGGTTCACCGCCGCGCCGGTCCTCGGCGGGCGTAAACTCGCGTCCCCGCTCGAGCCTCACCCCGAGCGTCTGAAAAAAGCCCGCGGAAATTTCGCGCCCGTCCAGATGTTCGGCCGGACCGGGACTGCTGAGGTCGAACCCCCGAAACATGACGCCCGCCATCTGTTGGAACAGCTTCGCCTCGCGCTGCCAGTCCCGGAAGTCCCCGTACGACACCGACACCATGTGCTTCAGCGTGTGGTTGTCGTCCAGAATCATCACCAGTTGCCCCGGCCGCGCGTAGGGCAACGGCGCCAGAATCACGCCGTCGATCACGCTGAACAGCGCGGTGTTCGCCCCGATCGCCAGCGCCAGAATCGCCACCATCACCGCCGTAACTCCGGGGTTGCGGCGCAGTTGGCCGGCGCCGTACCGCACATCCTGAATCGTCGTTTCCAGCATCTATTCCCGGTACTCTTTTCTCGTCAGTACTCCCGGCAATCCCGCCAACGCTGCCATTTTCTCACCAATGCCCCGGCGCCCCATAAGAATTTTTCGCTGGATTTTTTCCCGGAAGCGCTATAAGATAATCAAAAATTCGCACTCGCGGCCGCCCTGGAATTCCCGGTTGAGCCGGTCGCCAAGATCTAAGGAAAGAAGTGGTTTACTATGGACGTCTACGGCGCGTTGCGTGAGCTCCACCAGGAAAAGCGAAAACTAGACTCGGCGATCACAGCGCTCGAGGCCAGTCTCCGCGCAGCTACCAAGGGCCCGGCCAAGCGCCGGGGACGAAAATCGATGGGCACGGAAGAGCGCGTGCTTGTAGCCGAAAGGATGCGTAAGTACTGGGAAGCAAAGCGGATGGCCGCCAGCCAGGCGGCTTCGGCGAACGGCTCGCTCCATGCCGGCGGCCAAGTCACCGGCCTGGCCTCGCCGCCCGCTACGGTCGCTTAAAAAACCACAGCCAGAAGTACTGCTCTCCCGCGCCATGCCGGTACCGCGGCTCAAAACCGCATCGCTCGGCCAGCTCTACCGCCTGCGCATCCGAAAACGGAACTCCCAGCCACGTATCGTCGGGCCGCGTCTCCAGGCTCGCGTCACCCTGCACTTGAAACTTGAATAAAGCGCCGGGCCGCAGCACGCGATGCACCTCGCGGACATAGCTCTCGATCACTTCCCGGCTGGGAATATGCTGAAACACGATCGACGAGAAGGCAAAATCG
>JAJYKC010000101.1 GCA_021788955.1 Acidobacteriota bacterium | reverse complement strand
CAGTTTTTGAACGTCGGCGTTGCGGAGCAGAACATGTCCGGACTGGCCGCCGGGCTCGCGATCGAGGGCCACACCGTCTTTACCTACTCGATTGGGAACTTTCCCACACTGCGCTGCCTTGAGCAGATTCGCAACGACATCTGTTACCACGGCGCGAATGTCAAGATCGTCTGTGTCGGCGGGGGAATGAGCTACGGGCCGGTTGGCATGTCGCACCACGCCACCGAGGACTTGGCGATTCTTCGCTCACTTCCGGGGATGCTGGTTTTGTCTCCCTGCGATGTCTGGGAGGCTGCGGAGGCCGCGCGCCATCTTATCTCCCACAGGGGATCCGCATACCTGCGCCTCGACAAGTCCGCTGCGCCCGCGACAAATGAACCGGACGAAATCTTCCGGCCGGGCGCCATCCGAGTGGTGCGCGACGGGTCAGACGTGACGCTTGCCGCCACTGGTGGAATCCTTGGGGAGGCGCTTCTGGCTGCTGATATCCTCGCCGACGAAGGAGTTTTCTGTCGCGTTCTGAGCGTACACACCATCAAGCCGCTCGACCACGACACTCTCGCCGCTGCCGTTTCAGAGACGGGTGGAATCATCAGCATCGAAGAACACGCGGTGGACGGAGGTCTGGGTGGCGCGATCGCAGAAGCGCTCATGGACGCCGGAGCCTTTCCGGGCTTCTTCGTCCGCATCGGGCTTCGCAACACCTTTTCATCTGTGGTTGGGCGCCAGCAGTACCTGCGCAAGGTTTACGGGTTGGATGCCGCGGCCATAGCTAGGACGGTCTCAGCCAGGCTTGGCGTCTCCATTCCTGCTCACGCATGATTCTGAAACGGGCGTTCGATATTCTGGCCGCGTCGGTGGGCCTATTGGCGTTCTCACCAATATTGGTGGCTGTGATGGTTGCTATCTGGCTCCAGGATCGACACTCACCGTTCTACGTCGCGCCCCGTGCCGCCCGCGGTACTGGGGCATTCCGCATGGTCAAGTTCCGTTCCATGGTGGTGAACGCTGACAAAATCGGCGGATCTTCCACTCCGGCAACGGACCGCCGCATCACGGCGGTCGGCCGATTCGTGCGCGCCTACAAGCTCGACGAACTGATCCAACTCTGGAATGTTCTCAAGGGCGACATGAGCTTGGTCGGGCCACGTCCTCAAATTCTCGGTGACGCGACACTCTACACCGATTCAGAAAAGCGAATGCTGGCGGTGCGCCCAGGCATTACCGACCCGGCTTCAATCGTCTTCTCTGATGAGGGAGAAATCCTCAAGGGCAGTACCGATCCGGACCTGCTTTACAACCAGATCATCCGCCCCTGGAAGAGCCGATTGGCCCTGGCCTATATCGACCACCGGAGTTTCCTGGTCGATCTCTGGCTAATCATACTTACCATGGTTGCCATCGCCTCCAAACCAGCAGCTCTTCGCGCGCTCGGGGCTGTGCTTCGCGGCTGGAATCTCGATCCGCTAGTCATCCGCATGGCCTCTCGCAAGGAGGTGCTTCTCGCCTATCCTCCCCCTGGAGTTTCGGAGGTCACAACCCAATGCCCATGAGATTCCGCTGGTCGCCCGCCGGCTGGTTGAATTCCGCGGTCAGAACAGAACGATGGAACGGCTTTCACCGTTTGGCCATCTGGTGTGCACAGATCTGCGTCTTCGCGCTCTGCATCATTGCCGCATTTCTGCTGCGATTCGAATTCACGATTCCGAATACACACCTGAAATATCTGTACTGGGCTTTGCTCGCCTGGGTTCCGGTCAAACTGATCGTCTTCAGGCTGCTGAACCTTGACCGCGGCTGGTGGCGCTTTGTTTCGATCCACGATCTCATGCGCTTGGCACTCGGCAACCTTCTCGGGTCCGTTGGGGGTGCTGCATTCATCCTAATTGTCGCGCCGAGCGGGTTTCCGCGTTCGCTATACATCCTGGACCTGGTGCTCTGTTTTCTCGCCACAGCTAGCCAGCGGGCATTTGTCCGCATCCTGCTCGACTCGTTAGGTCGAGGTGCTGACTATGCCCTAGGCACACGGATATTTATCTATGGTGCGGGGACAGCGGGGGTGACACTGCTCCGCGAGATCCGGTCCAGTTCCAAGCTTCGCTATGCTGTTTGCGGCTTCATCGATGACAACCCCCACAAGTGTGGGCTGACAATCCAGGGCATCCGCGTATTGGGTTCAGGGAACGATCTCCCAAGACTCGTGGCGCGCCACCGCATCTCCGAAATTCTGATCGCCTTGCCGTCTGTGAGTGGCGTCGAGATGGTCAGAATTCTCGCCCACTGCCAGAACTCCGCAGTTAAGTGCCGCACGATTCCCGCCCTCGCTGAGATCATCGAGTCCAGTGGTTTGGGCAGCCAAATCCGCGAAGTGGCTGTGGAAGATCTCCTGGGCCGCACCCCAGTACGCTTGCAGGAGGAGCAGATTCGCTACACGCTCGATGGCAAGATCGTACTCGTGACCGGCGCTGCGGGGTCGATCGGCTCAGAACTGTGCCGGCAAATCGCGCGCTTCCGTCCAGCCGGAATCGTCGGATTTGATGCAGCCGAGTCACCGCTGTTCGAAATTGATCGTGAGATGCGGCAGACGTTTCCGCAGGTCCCCTTCTATCCCGAAATTGGCAGCATACGGCATCGCGCGCGCCTTGACGAGGTCCTGCGCCAGTATGCACCGTCAGCCGTGTATCATGCTGCGGCGTACAAGCACGTTCCGTTGATGGAGGCGCACGTTTTCGAGGCGGTCGAAAACAACGTCTTCGGAACCTATAACGTGGCAGTAGCGGCGGCCGAGCAGGGCGTCGGGGACTTTGTGATGATCTCGTCCGACAAGGCTGTGCGGCCGACCAACGTCATGGGCGCCACGAAACGCGTGGCCGAACTTCTGCTGCTAGCTCTCCAAAATGGCCGGACCAAGTACGTGGCGGTGCGCTTCGGAAACGTGCTGGGCTCGAACGGCAGCGTGATTCCGATCTTCAAGAAACAGATCGCGGCGGGCGGGCCGGTGACGGTGACGCATCCGGAGATGCGGCGCTTCTTCATGACCATTCCCGAAGCGTGCCAACTCGTGTTGCAGGCCGCGGTGATCGGGCGGGGTGGCCAGATCTGTGTGTTGGACATGGGCGAACCGGTAAAGATCGTGGAATTGGCGAGGAACCTGATCCTGCTGTCGGGACTGAGGCCGGGTGAAGACATCAAGATCGAATTTACCGGCATGCGCCCAGGCGAGAAGCTTTATGAAGAGGTGAGCACGATGCTGGAGGACACGGTGCCCACGGAGCACGAGAAGATCCGGATTTTCGTAGGCAACGGCACGCCGGAAGGCGACATGTCACTGTGGCTCGACAGCCTGCGTGAGATCTGCGAGGCGCGCGATGCTGGACGGTTGGTTCTGGCATTGAAAGAGATCGTGCTCGACTACAGCCCGAGCGCACACTTATTGAAGCGGGTCATTGAACACCGGCCGTTAACTGCTTCTGCTCCGGCACTGCGATGAAATATCTGCTCGTCGCCGGTGCCCGCCCCAACTTCATGAAGATCGCCCCCATCCACCGGGCGTTCTCCGCAAACCCCAACGGGCACGAGATCCTCCTCGTCCACACCGGTCAGCACTACAGCCGGAACATGTCGGACGACTTCTTCCGCGACCTCGGCATCCCGGAACCCGACATCAACCTTGAGGTCGGCTCGGGCTCCCATGCTGAGCAGACCGCCCGGATTATGATGGCTTTCGAGCCGGTGTGCTTCGAACACCGGCCGGATTGGGTGATAGTCGTTGGCGACGTGAATTCCACGGTTGCCTGCGCCCTTACGGCCAAGAAGCTCGGCATCCGCGTGGCTCACGTGGAAGCGGGCCTGCGCTCGCGGGACATGTCCATGCCGGAAGAGATCAACCGCCTGTGCACCGACGCGATCTCGGACCTCCTCTTCACAACCGACACGCTCGCAAACGAGAATCTGCGCAATGAGGGTGTTGCCGCCGAGAAGATCCACTTCGCCGGTAATACCATGATCGACACCCTGCACCGGCACATCGGCCGAGCCCGCGAACTGCCGCTGCCAGACGGGCTGGTAGCGGGCGACTATGCCGTCCTCACCCTCCATCGTCCATCCAACGTAGACTCCAGGGAACAGCTGGCGCCCATCCTCGAAGCGATCAACACGGTCGCTCAGCGCATCCCGATCGTTTTCCCGGTCCACCCGCGCACCGCGGCCCGGCTTAACGGCACCCAACTCCACCCTGACATCCGAGTCGTGGAGCCCATGAGCTACCTGCCCTTTTTGGGACTGGTGGCGAGTTCCCGCATGGTCCTGACGGACAGCGGAGGCATCCAGGAAGAGACAACGGTTCTTGGCGTGCCGTGCCTCACCATGCGCCCCAACACGGAGCGCCCGATCACATGTGAGATCGGCACCAACGTCCTCGTCGGTACCGACCCTGCCCGGATCCTCCAGGAAGCCAACGCCATTCTTGATGGCCGCACCCGCTCCCGCGCGATTCCGGAAAAGTGGGACGGACACGCCGCCGAACGGATTGTGGACGTTCTCCTGAGCCAGGCCGTCCAAGATCCCTGCACGGCCTGTGCATAGTGGCGGGAGTTGGCCGGCACCTCTGCCAATCGCCAACTGTGGCACTTTCCTCCAACCGGAATTGGCGGAATAGGCGGCCGTGGAAAGGAAGCATGCTTTGAAAGCCGAACAAATCACGATACGAGAACTGCTAACCGAGAAGGTTCGCACACGGGCTGCGAAGGTCGGCGTTATCGGACTGGGGTACGTCGGGCTTCCCTTGGCCGTCGAATTCGCAAATGTTGGGTTTCCGGTAACCGGCATCGACGTCCAGGCGACGAAGGTGGACGAGCTGAACGGCGGTCGCTCGTACGTTCAGGATATCGCAGGCGACGTGGTTCAAAGGCATGTCGATTCCGGTCGGCTTCGCGCCACCACCGATTTCTCGGTCATCGCGGAACTGGACGCTGTCAGCATCGCCGTACCGACACCACTCCGCAAGACCAAAGACCCGGACATGAGTTTCGTGGTCGCCGCAGCCGAACAGGTGGCCAGGCACATCCATCCCGGTCTGCTCGTGATCCTGGAGTCCACCACGTATCCCGGCACCACCGAAGAACTGCTTCTGCCGATGCTCGAAAGGGGTGGCCTGAAAGTCGGCGAGGACTTCTTCCTCTGCTTCTCGCCCGAGCGAGTGGACCCCGGCAACCCGCAATACCAGACGCGTAATATTCCTAAAGTCGTCGGCGGAATCACGCCCACCTGCAGCGAAATCGGCGCGCTGTTTTACTCGCAGGCGCTGGATCGCGTCGTACCGGTAAGCAGCACCTCGGTCGCAGAGATGGTGAAACTACTCGAAAATACCTTCCGGATGATCAACATCGGATTGGTGAACGAAATGGCCATGATGTGCGACCACATGGGCATAAACGTTTGGGAAGTCATCGATGCAGCGGCCACTAAGCCGTTCGGTTTTATGCCGTTCTATCCCGGCCCGGGCCTCGGCGGGCACTGCATTCCCATTGACCCCTTCTACCTGTCATGGAAAACGAAGCAAGCGGGGATCGAAGCACGTTTCATCGAGTTGGCTGGCTACATCAACGGGTCGATGCCGCACTTCGTGGCCGACAAGGTGCAGAACGCGCTCAACGACTCCGGCAAGCCGGTGAAGGGCTCGCGCATCCACGTCATGGGCGTGGCCTACAAGCGGGACATCGAAGACATGCGGGAGTCGCCGGCCCTGGACGTGATCCTCCTGCTACAAAAGCGCGGGGCGAAGATCAGCTACAGCGACCCGCACGTGCCGTCGCTGAAGCTGGACGGGCTGAAGCTGGAGGCCCAACCCGAAGCCGTCGCGGCTGACGCCGACTGCGTGGTGATCGTGACGGATCACTCGGCGTTCGACTATAAACTGCTGGTTGACCGGGCCAAACTAATTGTCGATACCCGAAACGCCCTCAGATCCTCTCCCGGCGGCAATGTCGTGCGCCTGTGACAGCCCGTTCATCCCCCAACCGAGAAGCAGTTAGGCAGAATTACCGGATCCCGGTCCTCCAAGTGCAGAACTGGCGTGCCAACCCGGCGCTCGATATCCAGGAAGCGCTCAAGATCCTGCGGTTCCGTTTCCGGAGGAACGTCGTCTTTCGGCCGGCGTTGCAGAGAGCCGGGGTGGCGTACTATTTGGTCGATGGCAAATTGCGCGCGGAATCGGAGATCGTCCGCTGGGCCGAGCGCGGCCGAATGCCAGCCACCCAGACCGAGGCTGCTTCCTGATATGCGGCAAGGACTGATCCTCATCCTCTGGGCCGCGTTGATCTGCTGCGTCGTCGCCGGTTCCCTGTTGCCCGCCGTGTCTCCCGTGATGGTGGCGGTCGGCCGCCTGCACATCAACGACAAGATCCTGCACTTCTCTGCCTACCTGGCGCTGTCGGCGCTGCCGGTGATTGGATTCCGGGACCGGCGCAGGGGGATCGGGGCAGGCCTGTCGATGTTCGTTCTAGGAATCCTCCTTGAAGCCGGCCAGCATTTCTCGCCGGGCCGCGCCGTGGAACTTGGGGATGTGATTGCCAACGGCGCCGGCGTCAGTTGTGGTGCCCTGTTGGGCCTTCCGATCCGCACACTGATCGCTATTCTCTGAGCAATGGTGCCGGTGAACTGCTGCTGCCGGACGGCTTGGTGCCGCTTTGCATGCCGCGCGCCCCCGTCGCCCCGCCGTTTCCGCGACTGGCATGATCCTGGTCCGCATCCTCCAGAGGTTCACTTTCAATGCAGCAACCAATGGAATTCGTTAACCACATCTCCGATCACGACCTGGAACGTTACTCCCTCGGCATGGTGCAAGACAAGGCCGGGATGGCCTCCCTGGAAGAGCATCTGCTGGCCTGCCCGGCTTGCGTCGATCGTGCCGTGTAGGCCTGCGGCGTCAGCAAATGGTCAGCGCTTATCTCCGTAGACACCCATTTGCACTCTAATCGCCCTGCTCTGAACCGCGCGCAATTCCCTCCTGCGACAGCTTGGCCTCACGGACAATCTGAAACTCTGAAACCCACGTTGGAGGAGATGGAACGGGATGATCCGGGCGCGAGTCTGCGGAGCGAAGTGGAGGGGTAGCGGCACGCTGCAGGATCACGCGTTGCCTGGGAGGAGGAAGGAATGTGGGGACTGAGAGCAAGAATGAAGCGCGCGACGGCGCAAGCGCCGGATGGGCAGGCGCCAGCGGCGGTGCGCGCCTCGAATGCACTGCGATGGGAGCGGGATGAGCCGGCTGCGGTGAAGCTGTTGGACGGCTCGGAGGTGGAGATCGCGGGCGGGACCCTGGAAGCTAATGGCACGAAAGTCCGGATGTTCTTGGATCGGCCGGTGCTCGCCGGTGCGGAGTCGATGGCGGGTTTCACAACGGTACCCCTGACATCCGGCGATTAAAGAGCGTGGAATGAAGGAACCCTTCAGTCATCGTGCGTGGCTCGCTTGAGATGAGGCTGCCGGAGGTGTTTGTTCCGCCAGCCGTCTTTTGTTGACTTTGCCGTTCGAGGTTCTCGGCAGGCTCTCGCACAGGATCACTTGGGTCGGCACCATGTATGATTCGAGATACTGCGCGCTCGTGGCGCGAATGTAGTGCGCGGTCAGGCCGCAATCCGCAACCACGTATGCGCGCACCGCTTCACCGAGTAGGGGGTCGGGGACGCCCACGACGGCAGCCTCGCGCACCCCGGGGATGCGATGCAGGGCGTTTTCCACC
>JAJYKC010000100.1 GCA_021788955.1 Acidobacteriota bacterium | reverse complement strand
GCGGTTGATTTCGTCGGCGAGGAGAAAGTTGGTGAAAACCGGGCCGGGCTTGAACTCGAAGGCTTCGGTGCGGGCATTGTAGACCGTGACGCCGAGCACGTCGCTGGGCAGCATGTCGGAGGTGAACTGGAGGCGGTGGAAGCCGCAGGCGACCGAGCGGGCGAGCGCGTGGGCGAGGGTGGTTTTGCCGACGCCGGGCACGTCTTCGATGAGCAGGTGGCCGCGGGCGAGGAGGGCGACGAGGGCCAGGCGGATGGCTTCGGCTTTTCCTTTGAGGATGGAGCCGAGAGATGTTTCCAGTTCCGCCACCGCGGGCATAACTTTCATTTTACTCTGGCGATGTTTAGGAACCGGTGCGGGGTGAGGGGAAGTGCCGCTTCCTCGCGGGCGCGGCTCGGTAAGATTCCGGTTTGGCCGAAGGGAAAGTGCCCGATCGCGCAAAGGCCGTGGATCGCCCGCTCGGTGCGCCAGCGGTCCGTGGCACTGCTTTGCCGCTATAAGTTGCGGAGCAGGTAGGAGCAGATGTGATAGCCAGTGAGGTACTGGAACGGGGTTTCGCCCATGGTGTAGTGGCCGCAGGGCAGGGTGACGACGCGGTGGTCGACGCCGGCGCGCTTCATTTCGGCGACGACCTGGCGGGAGAATTCCGGAAGAAACGTGGAGTCGTAGAGGGTGTAGATGAACTGGGACTTCTGGTTCCTGGCGGCGAAGCGGTCGAGGTAACTTACGGGGCTGATGGCGAGCCAGGCGTGGCGGAGTTCGTCGAGGGTGACGTTGTGTTCGAGGCTCTCGCGGATGTGCTGGGTGGAAAGGCCGGTCCAGACGACGTCGGCGAAGTGGGTGGAGCAGTGGTTGAAGGCGTTGACGCGGACGCGGGGGTCGTGGGCGCTGACGAGATAGGCGTAGCAGGAGCCGAGGCTGGTGCCGACGAGGCCGAGGCGTTCGTAGCCCTGTTCTTCGAGCCAGTCGAGGCAGGCGCGGACATCGACGACGGCCTGGCGGGTGGCGTGGAGGGTGCGGCCGACGTTGGAGGAGACGGCGTAGTCGGCGCGTTTGAGTTCGGCGGGCATGCGGTAGTCGTGATACGGCAGGCTGATGCGGAGGGCGGCGATGCCGAGTTTCGCGAGGCCGCGGGCGAGCGCGGTGTGGGCCTGGGCGGGGGCGTTCCAGTGCGGCAGCACGACGACGGCGCGGCGCGAGGGCGGCTTGCCGGGTTTAGTGCGGGCAGGGAACCACTGCGCGGTGACGATGTCGTTTTCCTCGTGCGGCGTCGGGATTGGCGAGCGGAAGCGGAGGATACCGTCGGAGAGGGAAAAATCGCGCGGCCGCTCGTAGCCGAAGAACTCCTCGCTGTGGCGGATGGCGGCTTCGTTATATTCGCGGAAGTAGTGGGCGGGGTTGTGACCGTTGCGGGCTACGCGCTCGGAGATGGGGGATTCGTCGAGCCAGTCGAGTCCCCATTCGAAAGGGCGGACGACGCGGTTCGTCGCCTTGAAAGCGAGACGCGTCTCCCAGCGGTCCATCCATTGCGCGTACCAGCCTGTCATTTGTATCTATACAAGGATAACCGGCGGGGGGAGGGGCCGCTTCCTTGCGGGCGCGGCTCGGTTACGGTTAGGTCGATTGCGGGGTGGTTGGGTCGAAGGGGGAGTGGCTGCCCGGTCGAGGGTGGGGGTGCGGGGTGCGCTCGTGCCGGACGGCCTTTGGGTTTGGCGGCGGGAGTTCGGTAGAGTAGCTTCATGCATCGAAGAGAGTTTTTGCGGGCGCTGCCAGGGGCGGTGGCGATGGCGGCGGGTGTGGGGCAGGGCGCCGAGGTTCCGGTCAGGCTGGGGTTTGACACGTATTCGCTGCGGGCGTTCCGGTGGAAGGCTCCGCAGTTGCTGGAGTTCGCGGCGGCGCAGAAGCTGGACACGATTCAGATTTCGAGCCTGCACGATTATGAGAGCCTGGAGCCCGGTTATTTGCAGACGGTCCGGGAGCAGGCGGCGCGGTTGAACATCACGATCGACGGCGGGATGGGGTGCGTGTGCCCTTCGAGCCGTTCGTTTTCCAAAAATGGTCCGCCGGCGGCGGATCGTGTGCTGCAGGGCTTGCAGGTGGCGAAGGCGGTGGGCGCGCGGTCCATGCGGTGTTTCATGGGATCGAGCGAGGACCGGACCGGGGAGCCTCCGATCGAGTTTCACATGGAGAACACGATCAAGGTGTTCCGGAGCGTGCGGTCGCAGGCGTTGGATCTGGGGGTGAAGATCGCGCTGGAGAATCATGCGGGGGACATGCAGGCGCGGGAGGTGCGGACAGTTATCGAGGAGGCGGGGAAGGATTATGTGGCCTCGTGCCTGGATACGGGGAATCCGCTGTGGGTGGTGGAGGATCCGTTTGTGAGTTTGGAGATTCTGGCGCCGTATGCGGTGACGACGCATATGCGGGATTCGATCGTGTTCGAGGTTCCGCAGGGTGCGGCGGGGCAGTGGGTGGCGCTGGGCGACGGGAACGTGGATTTCGTGAAGTTTGTGGCGGAGTTCCGGCGGCTGTGCCCGCAGTCTTCGATGCAACTTGAGATCATCACGGGGCGGCCGCCGCGGGTGATTCCGTACTTCGAGCGGGATTTCTGGAAGGCGTTTCCGAAGGCGCGGGCGGACGAGTTTGCGCGGTTTGTGGCGCTGGTGAAGAGCGGGCATCCGTTCATGGGCGCGATGGTGGTGGAGGACGTGAGCGGGTTGCACGGGCCCGAGGTGATGAAGGACGCGCTGCGGGAGCAGCAGCGAGTGGACTTAGTAAGAAGTCTCGACTACGCGAAGCACAAGTTGAACGTGGGAGTAAACTGGCGGAGTTGAAGGCGTTCCACAAAGGAGGGGCGCGATGAAGGGATGGGTTCGCGTGTTTGCGGGGGCGGCGCTGGCGGCGTGGGGCGCGGCGGGGCAGGTGAAGGTGACGATCGACGCCGGGCAGACGAGCGAGCCGGTGTCGAAGTACGAGTACGGGATGTTCATCGAGCATCTCGGCTCGCTGGTTTATCGCAGCCTTTGGGCGGAGATGCTGGACGACCGGAAGTTTTACTTTCCGATCACCGGGAAGGCGCCCGAGGCGGCGGGCGGAGGGCCGATGCGGCGATTTGCGCCGCGGCGGTGGCGGCCGGTGGGCGGGGACGGCGTGGTGACGATGGATGAGGAGCGGCCGTTTACCGGGCAGCAGAGCCCGCGGATCGAGCTCGACCGCGCGACGAGGCATGGAATCGAGCAGACGGGGTTGCCGCTGGTGAAGGGCAAGCGGTATACGGGACGGATCTTTCTGCGCGGTGGGGCCGGAGCGCGGGTGATGGTGACGCTACGCTGGGGCGCGGGGGGGAACGAGGGGCAGACGTTGAGTTTCAGCGGACTCGGGGAGACGTATCGCGAGTACACGCTGCGTTTCACGGCGCAGGCGGATACGGAGCAGGGCGTTTTCGAGATCAGCGGGACGGGCGAAGGGAGTTTCCACGTGGGGACGGTGTCGCTGATGCCGGCGGACAACGTGGAGGGATTCCGGCCGGACACGATCGCGCTGCTGCGGGAACTGCACTCGGGGTTCTGGCGTTTGCCCGGGGGAAATTTCATCTCGAATTTCAACTGGTATGACTCGGTGGGGAACCGGGACCGGCGGCCGCCGGACTTCGATTATGCGTGGAACGCGGCGCAGTCGAACGACGTGGGGATGGACGAGTTCATGACGCTGTGCCGGCTGATTGGGGTGGAGCCGTACATTACGGTGAACGCGGGCTTCGGGGATGCGCACTCGGCGGCGGAAGAAGTGGAGTATATGAATGGCGCGGCGAGTACGCGGATGGGGGCGATGCGGGCGCGGAACGGACACGCGGCGCCTTACCACGTGAAGTTCTGGGACATCGGGAACGAGCCTTACGGGACGTGGCAGCTTGGGCGGACGGACTTGAAGTATTACGTGCTGAAGCACAACGAATTCGCTCGGGCGATGCGGAAAGTGGACCCGGGGATTACGCTACTGGCTTCGGGCGCGATGCCGGACGAGATGACGGTGGAAGGCATTACGCGGGCGATGCATCTGGATAATCTGCAGGCGCAGTTCGGCTCGGAGGCCGACTGGACGGGTGGATTGCTGGCGCATTGCTGGGGGAACTTCGATGGGATCACCGAGCATTGGTATTCGCGGGCGGGGTACCGGTTCGACCTGCAGGCGGCGATGGAGGGGAAGAAGTTTGGGCGGGCGGAGGTGGGTGACGTTCCGGTGGAAGAGACGGCGCTCGAGTGGGTCCGGCACCCGTCGAACCGCGTGCATTTGAAGGCGGAGGAGTGGGAGGAGTATGAGCGGCGGTTTCCGGCGATGCGGGACAAGAAGATCTTTTTGTCAAACGATGAATATGCTTACACGGGCTCGCCGATGAATTTGAAGCTGGCGCTGGCGTACGCGATGGTGTTCAACGAGATGATCCGGCACACGGATTTTCTGCGGATGTCGGCGTTTACGATGGGCGTGTCGACGATGGACTATACCGAGACGGCGGCGGTGCTGAATACGAACGGGGTTTTGTTCAAGATGTATGGGGATCATATGGGTAAGATTCCGGTGGCGGTTTCGGGGAATTCGCCGCAGCCGGCGCCGAAGTATCCGCCGGGCGGGGATCAGCCGCGTACGAGCGCCGGGAGCCCGACTTATCCGCTCGATATGGTGGCGGCGTTGACGGCGGATCGCAAGTTTTTGACGATGGCGGTGGTGAATGCGACGGACCAGGCGCAGCGGTTTGAGCTGAACGTGGCGGGCGTACGGGTGGGCGGAAAGCCGACGGTGTGGGTGATGACGGGGAAGAATCTCGAGGCGGCGAACCGGGTTGGACAGAAGGCGGAGGTGGAGGTGAAGGAGATGGAGGCCGGCGATGTTGCCCAGCCGGTGGAAGTGGCGCCGATCAGCGTGGATATTTATCGTTTTCCGGTAGTTCAGTGAGGACTTATGAGTAAGTTTGGATTTCTGATTCCGGTTGTAGTTCTAAGTGCGGGTTTGAGCTTCGCTCAGGTGAAGACGGAGGTCCCGGAGGTGGTTCCGGGCGCGAAGCCGGTGACGGTGGAGCACATCAAGATCCACGGGGCGTCGCTCGAGGGCAACCTGGCGGGCGAGGCGGTGGACCGCGACGCGTTTGTGTTTCTTCCGCCGAGTTACAGCAAGGACAAGCATCGCCGGTATCCGGTGGTGTATGCGCTGCATGGATACTCGATCGGGGCGGAGCAGTGGACGCACGAGATTCACGTGCCGCAGACGATTGAGGGTGCGTTCGCGCAGGGGGCGAAGGAGATGATTGTGGTGCTGCCGGACTCGAAGACGGGGTACGGCGGATCGATGTATTCGAGTTCGGCGACGACGGGCGATTTTGAGCGGTACGTGGCGCACGACGTGGTGAATTACATCGACGCCCACTACCGGACACTAGCGAAGCGGGAGAGCCGGGGTCTGGTTGGGCATTCGATGGGAGGCTACGGGGCAAGCCGGATCGGGATGAAGCATGCGGACGTGTTTGGGAGCCTGTACATCATGAGTCCATGCTGCATGTCTCCGCGGCGGGCGGACGGCAACAACCGAGCGGGCGGGGGAACGGGCGGGAACGATATTGAGAAGACGGTGGCGGGGTTCAAGTCGCCGGCGGATTCGGCGGGTCTGCCGTTCTTTGCGCGGGCGCAACTGGCTACGGCGGCGGCGTGGTCGCCGGATCCGAAGAATCCTCCGCTGTATCTGGACCTACCGGTGAAGGACGGTGTTCCTCAGCCGGATGTGCTGGCGAAATGGGCGGCGAACGCGCCGCTGGCTTTCGTCGATCAGTACATTGACGCGCTGCGGACGTATCGTGCGATCTCGATGGACGTAGGCGACCAGGACAATCTACGGTTCGACACGCAGAAGTTACACGAGATTCTGGATAGTTACGGGATCAAGAACGGGTTCGAGATTTACCATGGGACCCACACCAGCGCGGTGGCGGACCGGATTCAGAACCATGTGATTCCGTTCTTCAGCCAGAATTTGTGCGCGGCGGAACATTGTAAGTGAGGCGCGGGGCGGCTATTCGGGCAAGCCGAGTTGGCCGTCGATTTGGAAGTGCCCGGTGAGAACGGGCGCTCCGGTATCGGGTTGGCCGCCGCCGATGGTGATGGTGTAGTCGCCGGGGGCGATGATCGGACGGCCGTCTTCGGTGACCATGCCGACGTCGCGGTCATTCAGCTCGAATTGAACGGTCCTGCTTTCGCCGGGGTTCAGATGAATGCGCTGGAAACCGCGGAGGGCGATGCGCGGGGCGCCTTTGACTGGCGGGAACTTCAGGTAGAGTTGGACGACTTCGTCGCCGGGGACTTTGCCGGAATTTGTGACGGTGACGGAGGCGCCGGCGGGCGAGCCTGCGTTGAACTCCGTGTGCGCGAGTTTGAGGTTGCTGTAGCTGAAAGTGGTGTAACTGAGGCCGTAGCCGAAGGGATAGAGCGGCTTGCCGCCGAAGTAACGGTAGGTGCGGTTTCCCATCGAGTAGTCCTCGAAATTGGGCAACTGGCTCACGTCTTTGTAGAAGGTGACTGGGAGGCGGCCGGCGGGGTTGTTGCGGCCGCTGAGAGTTTCGGCGATTGCTGCGCCGCCTTCTTCGCCCGAGTACCAGGACTCGAGGACGGCATTGGCGTGATCGTTGATCCAGTTGACGGCGAGGGCGCTGCCGTTCATGAGGACGACGATGAGCGGCTTTCGGGTGGCTGCGACGGCTTCGACGAGGGCTTCTTCGGGTTCGGGGAGATCGATGCTGGTGCGGTCTCCGCCGAGGAAGCCAGGTTCGTTGACGGGCATTTCCTCGCCCTCGAGGCTACTGGTGATGCCGACGGCGGCGATGACGACGTCGGCGTTGCGGGCGGCTTCGATGGCTGCGGGTGAGGGTGCGTTGTCGACGCGGGCCCAGATAAGTTGGGCGGAGGGTGAGCCGGCGCCGGCGTGCCCGTACTGGATGCTGACAGCCACCTTTTGCCCTTTTTCGAGGTGGAGGCGGCCGAGTTTGGCTTCGACGCCGTGGGTTCGGAAGATTCGCGCGACGTCTTTTCCGTCGACGGCGACGGAAGCGAAGCCATCGGCGCGGATACCGATTAAGTAGTCGCCGGAATCGGGCGGGGTGAGGAAGCCGGTCCAATGCGCGCCGATGGAGGTCTTTCCGGCGGCTTCGGCGGGGAGGTTGTGCGGGTTAAGGTCGACGTTTGGTTCGACGCGAGAGGCGAGTGGGGCAGGTTTTGCGCCGGGTTCGAGGGCGATTCCCTGCCAGGGCGTGTATTCGGCCTGGAGACCGGGTTTGCCATCGGAGGTGGAGAGGAGATGCGAGGGAACGGGGTTTCCGTCGTTGCGGAGGAACTGGGTGCCGGGAACGTAGGTGATGGCGGCGTGGGGGAACTCGGCTTTGAGGCCTTCGAGAAGGGTGACGGTATGCGTGGGAGTTCCGTTGTAGTTGCCGAGTAGGACCTTGGTCTGGTCGGCGAGGGGGCCGACGAGCACTTCCTCGGCTACTGGTGGTGCGAGCACTACCGGCGTAAGTACCTCGATGTGTACCGGCCCGCCGTCGAGGGATCGTCGACTCCTCGCTGGCGCCGCCTCGTCGGCCGTGGCGTGGATGCGTGGAGGGCCCGCTCACCGGCCCCGCTGCTCGCGGGCGAGGATGCCGAGATCGTCGCACGCGCCGGCAGGGGCGAGCCCTTGTTCTGGGGAGGCGCCACGTGCTTTTGGGGAAGC
>JAJYKC010000099.1 GCA_021788955.1 Acidobacteriota bacterium | reverse complement strand
GACGAACAGGCGGCGGCGGACTTATTCGCCTATTTCTATTCGGCGCGGTTTTTCGACAAGCCGGGTGATGCGGCGCGGGGGAAGAAGGTGTTCGAGACCAAGCACTGCGCGGTCTGCCATGGGTTGACGGAGCCGAAGTTGCCACAGGCGAAGCCGGTGAGGTCGTGGCAATCGACCGGACATCCTATGGCGCTGGTAAACGCGATGTGGAACCACGTGAGCCTGATGGATACGGAGTTTAAGAAGCAGCATGTGACGTGGTCCGCCCTTACCTCGCAGGATGTAAGCGATTTGCTCGTCTACGTCCGAAATCTGCCTTCGGTGCATCCGGTTACCCCAGGCTTGAAAGTCGCTTCGGGATCGCGCGGGGAGCAGGTATTCCACTCAGCAGGCTGCGCGAATTGCCATCAGGGCAAGTTGGCCCTGCCGCCGCGCCTGGTGGGCCGTACGCTGACTGACATCGCGGTCGACATGTGGAACCACGGGCCGCGAATGGCGGGTAAGGCGCCGCAACTCACGCTCGACGAGATGCGGGATGTCGTGAGCTACCTCTGGGCAGGTGCGTTCTTCACTCCCGCCGGGAATGTTGCCGCAGGCCAGCGCGTGTTCAAAGCCAAACATTGCGCGGATTGCCACACAACAGGCGCCAACGGCGCGCCATCGCTCTACCGGGTGAAAGGTTCGCTTTCGGCTGCGGGCATGGTCTCGGCTCTCTGGCGGCACGGTCCTAAGATGCTCCACACCATGGGTGCGCAGGGCATCTCCTGGCCCACGTTCAGCGCGCCGGAGATGGCGAATCTGATCGCTTATCTCAATACAACGGGCGGAGCGAAGTAGCGTGTAGCACTCACGCAAATTGTGCTCCGGACGGCGTGTGCCCCGCGAGGTGCGGACGGGCCTATCCTATTTCTATGGTCAAAACTCTCATCCAGCTTGGCGGAAATGTCATCAGCTTGATCGGGGTCGTGCTGGTCACGACCGCGGGTGTCCTTTGGCTCTTCCTTCTCCCTTCGTACTGGAATCCGCATTTCGGTAGTACTTATATAGGCATCTTGCAATACCTGGCGCTACCGGCGGTATTTTTCGCCGGATTGGTGCTCATGCCGGCTGGGGTGTGGATTCATAATTTCCGCCGGCGGAGGACCGGTCAGAGGGATCCGGAGCTGCCCCGAGGGAACGAGCTTCGGAGGCTGGCGACATTCTTTTTGGTGACCAGCGTGCTGAACGTGATTATTGGGAGCCACGTCATATATGGCGCGGTGACTTACATGGACTCGGTCCAATTCTGTGGCGAGAGCTGTCATACGGTGATGCAGCCGGAATACACCAGTTATCAATACTCTCCCCACGCCAGAGTGGAATGTGTCGAGTGCCACATCGGGCCGGGAGCGTCATGGTTTGTAAAATCGAAGATATCCGGCAGCGGGCAGGTTCTGGCCGTTACCTTCCATACCTATCCGACGCCGATTCCGACTCCAGTGGCGTCATTGCGCCCGGCGCGCGAAACGTGCGAGCAGTGTCATTGGCCGTCCCGTTTTTCGGGCGATCTATTTTTTGTGCGCACCCATTACGGGGACGATGAGAAGAATACCGCCACTTACACCGTAGGCTTAATGAAGGTCGGCGGCATGGCGCGCGGCGGGATCATGGGAATTCACGGGCTTCACGCGGCCTCGAAGGGTCATATCGAGTACATTGCTACGGACGACAAGCGGCAGGTGATTCCCCGCGTGATTTACACCGACGCCAAAGGGAAGGTAACTGTGTTCAACTCGACCGATGCGCCGGCGACTGAGGCGGCATTACAGACAGGCGAGCACCGGACGATGGACTGTATCGACTGCCACAACCGGCCGACGCACGTGTTCCAGTTGCCGGAACAAGGTTTAGATCAGGCCATGAGTAACGGGCAGATCAGCCAGCAGCTTCCATTTGTTAAGAAGGAAGCGGTGCTGGCGCTGAAGGGCGCGCAGGGCGACCGGGACACGGCGGCGGCGGGAATCGCGACCAAGCTCGAGGCTTACTATCACTCGACGTATCCGCAGATCGAGCAGAGTCAAGCCGCGGCGTTGAAATCCGCCATCAAGGCCGTGCAGACGATTTACTTGCGAAACGTGTTTCCGGCGATGAAAGTAACCTGGGGCACCTATCCAAACAATATCGGGCATATGGATTTTCCGGGCTGTTTCCGTTGTCATGACGGGAATCATGCGAGCGCGTCCGGCGAGACAATTCCAAACGACTGTTCCACGTGTCACGACATGTTGGCCGTTGACGAGTCGAACCCGAAAATTCTTACGGACCTGGGCGTCACGCAGCCGCCTCCGAATGCGACCGGTGGGCTAGTGAATTGAAGGAGTAGATCATGCGCATCTCCGCTGCTGTGCTGTGGCCCCTGGCGTTGGCTGGGGGCTTGCAGGCGGCGGAGTTGGACTGTACGTCCTGCCACGACGAACAGGCCCAGATGTTTGCCGGCAGCGTACACGGAAGCCTCTCCTGCGCGGCATGTCACGGGAATGTGAAGACGGTTCCGCATGAGGGCAACGCAAAGGAGGTCCGCTGCGTAACCTGTCATGCCGATCCTGAGTCGGGTGTTGCTTCCAGCGTTCACACCAAGGTGGCGGAGCAACCGTGCCTGGCCTGTCACGGAGATGCGCATGCGATCCTCCCTTCCAAGGATCCTCGCTCACGGACGTTTGCGATGAATCTTCCCCGGACCTGCGGCGCCTGTCACGACGGGAAGGAGGCTAAGAAGGACCACCGGCCGGAAGTGTACAACCACTATCTCGATTCCATCCACGGCATGGCGCTCACTAAGGACGGTTTGCTGGTGGCGGCGAGTTGTACGAGTTGCCACGGGGCCCACCGGATTCTGGCGGTGACGAACCCGGAGAGCCGGGTTTTCCCCACTAAGGTCCCTGCGACGTGCGGAACCTGCCACGAAGGTCCGCTGCGGGATTACTCGCAGGGCGTGCACGGGCAGGCGCTCGCACAGGGAAATAAGAACGCCCCCGTCTGCACGAGTTGTCACACCGCGCACCAGATCGCCCGCGTTTCGGCGGCGATATGGCAGACGCAAACGTCGGCGACTTGCGGGGGGTGCCACAAGAAGCAGTTGACCACCTATCGCGACACGCTGCACTCCCAGGTCTCTTCCCTCGGCTACGTGGACGTGGCACACTGCTGGGATTGCCATGCGTCGCACCGGATCCTTCCGGCTTCGAATCCAGCTTCGAGCATTGCACGGGCGAATTTAACGAAGACCTGCGGCCAATGTCACCAAGGCGCCAACGCGGGCCTGACCGGCTACCAGCCCCACGCGGACTGGCGGGACGCCAAGCGGTTCCCGCTGCTGCACTACTCCAACGTATTCATGATCTCCTTGCTGGTGAGCGTGCTGGGATTCTTTACGCTGCATACGGCGCTCTGGCTCATCCGGTCGGCGTTCGACAGCGCCGGCAGGGGAAAGGGGGCCTGAGAAACATGAGTACTACGGAACTTGCTTGGCGTCCGAACGCCGGGATCGACCAAGAGCTTTACTATCGTCGCTTCACTCTGGGCCAACGCTATCAGCATGCCGGGCTCGCTACGTCGTTCCTGGCCCTCGCGTTCACGGGAATGACCTTGCGATTCAGTACCCAAGGTTGGGCGGTGACGGCCGCAAGGCTGGTAGGCGGTTTCGCGGTCATTCAGTTTTTCCACTTATTCTTCGCCGTCATTCTTACTTCGATTTTTCTGATTCATGTCGGCGACCTGATCCGGCGAATGGTTTACCTCCACGAGAAGGGCTTGCTGTCCGGACCCACCACGATGGTGGTACGCCGCAAGGACTTTGAGGACTTCTTCGCCAACATGAAGTACTTCCTGTGGCTCGGGCCCGCGCCGAAGTTCGACCGGTACGCCTACTGGGAGAAACTCGACTATTGGGGCGAATGGTGGGGTATGGGAGTCATCGGGTTGACCGGCTATGCGATGTGGTTCCCAGAATTCTTCGCTCGCTTCATTCCGGGGCGCTGGCTGAATGTCGCGCTGGTGTTCCACAGTTGGGAAGCGCTGCTGGCGGCCGGTTTCATTTTTCTGATCCACTTTTTTAACGCTCACCTCCGGCCATTGAACTTTCCAATGGATCTCGTGATCTTCACGGGCCGGCAGTCGGAGGAAGAATTCAAGATCCGGCATCCCGTCGAGTACGAACGAATCGCTGCGAGCGGCGGGTTAAGGGAGTTGCGCGCCGAAGCGCCTCCGCGGTGGATGAGTAATTCCAGCCGGCTATTCGGGTTGCTGGCGATTTTGGCCGGATTTTTGCTTATGGTCTTGGCAGTCTCGTCATTTGTGAGGGGATGAGTACGACGGGGCACTGCAAAGGGAGAAGGGAAACGGGATCCGGCCACGGCGAGGGACCGTTCGGCCGCCAAGCCCAGACGGAGTTCAGTAGTAGTTAACCCTTAGAGGGAAGGAACAACAGACGATGAAACGCATGTTTTATGTGATCGGGATCGCCTCCCTGGCGGCGGCGATGAGTTTTGCGGGGAACGCGGCGGCAGGGAAGGCTGACTACAACAAGGCTTGTAAGAGCTGTCATGGCGCCGACGGTAAGGCAAATCCCGCGATTGAGAAGATGATGAAGGTTGAGATGAAGGACCTGAAGTCGCCCGATGTTCAAAAGGTGAGCGACGCCGATCTCAAGAAGATCATCGAGGAGGGGCAGGGGAAGATGAAGCCGGTGAAGAGTCTTTCCGGATCCGCGGCGGACGATGTAGTCGCCTACATCAAGACGCTGAAATAGCAGCGAGTTTGCGCCGGTACACGCGCCAATGGTAGCGGAATGGCGCATCGCGGCGGGCCCGGAGCCGTTTGGCTGCGGTTCCGGGCCGTAATCTTTAGTTCGTGCTTCGGCACGCCGGTTGCAATGTCCAAGGCGGAAAGGTGCGAGCATGAACGGATTCAATCGGATCCTGTTTCCCACGGACTTCTCGCCGCAAGCGGAGGCGGCGGTGCCCTTTGTCCGGGAGATGGCGCTTCGGCATGGGGCTTCGATCGCGCTGCTGCACGCGGTTTATATCCCTGCCTACGCGTATCCTCCCGAGATCGCTTTGCCTCCCGCAGCCATCGACCCGGCGGGGTTCGTCGAGACGGGGTCGGAGTTACTTGAGCAGTTTGCCAAACGCCATTTCAGTGATCTGCCGAGCGTCAACTGTGTGAGCCGTTACGCGGCGGCCGGCGATCCGGCGACGCTAATTACCGATTTTGCGCATGAGCGGAACATCGATCTGATCATGCTTCCAACGCATGGTCTCGGAGTGTTTCGCCGCTGGCTGATCGGGTCGGTCACCGCCAAGGTTTTGCATGACGCGCATTGCGCGGTGTGGACCGGGGTGCACGTGGAGGAACCTCCGGTGGGGCAGCATCCGAGGATCCGGACGATTCTTTGCGCGATCGACGTGCAGCCGTCGGCGGAGGATCTTATTGTACAGGCGCTGCGCCTGGCCAGCAAGCACACGGCGACGGTGTTTCTCGTCCATTGTGTGCCGGGGCCCGAGGTGGGGCCCGAGCGGTATTTCGACCAGACGCTGGAGCGGAGTCTGATCGCGGCGGCGCGGGGTGAAATCGCCGGCACGCAACAGCGGTTACAGACGTCGCTCGAGGTGTGTGTGGCGGCCGGAAGCGTGTCGCGCGTGATTCACCAGGCGGCGGTGCGTCACAGCGCGGACGTGATTGTGGCGGGCCGCGGGCGTCTGCAGCAGCCCTTCGGGCGTCTGCGGACGAACGTTTACTCGATCGTCCGCGACTCCCCGTGCCCGGTAATAAGCTACTAAGCCGATTGGAGGAAAGCTGGGCGTCTGCACCGCGAGGGTGCTACAGCAGGCCGTGCTTCTTCATCTTGTAGCGGAGAGCATCCCGGCCGATGCGCAGCGCGCGGGCGGCTTCCGACTGGTTGCCGCCGGCACGTTCGAGCGCCTCAGCAATCAGTTGTTTCTCGTGGGAGGCCAGGCTCTCCGGCGTAGCGCCTTCCACAAGGGAAGGTTGGCCTCCGGCCGCGTCGACAAGATACTGCGGGAGGTCGACTACATCGATCCCGTCGCTGGAGGCGATCATGCAGGCGTGTCCGATGACGTTCTCCAGTTCGCGCACGTTACCCGGCCACTCATGCCTGGAAAGAACGATCTGGGCGCGACGGGTCAGGGCCCGGACATTCTTCCCGAACTGCTGCGAGAACTTGTCCAGAAAGTGCCGCGCCAAAAGTGGCAGATCTTCTTTGCGCTCGCGGAGAGAGGGGAGGTGAATCTCGACCATCGTGAGCCGGTAAAAGAGGTCTTCGCGGAACAAACGGTCGGCCACGGCCTTGCGCAGATCGTGATTCGTGGCGGCGATCACCCGGACATCGACGCGTTTGGCAGTCAGGGAGCCAACGCGCTGCACTTCCTGGTTCTGGAGCACGCGCAGGAGCTTCGCTTGCGTGCCGAGCGGCATGTCACCGATCTCATCGAGAAAAATAGTGCCGTGGTTGGCGTGTTCGAAAAGGCCCATTTTGTCGGAGGTGGCGCCGGTGAACGCGCCGCGGACGTGGCCGAAGAGTTCGCTTTCAAACAGCGATTCAACGACGGCTGAGCAATTGAGTACGACGTGCTCCCGGCCTGCGGCGGGGCTCAGGTTGTGGATGGCGCGAGCGACGAGATCCTTCCCGGTTCCGGTTTCGCCGGTAATGAGCACGCTGCGGAAGTGGGGGGCGATGCGGCGAACGCGGGCGAACACTTCAGCCATCGCGGCGCTCTGTCCGACGATGCCCTCGAACTGGCAGCTTTCCAGTAGTTCCCGCTCGAGGTCGCCGGCGCGCATGCGTTTGCGGGCCTCGGTGACAAGCTTTCCCACCCGTTCGCGCACGACCGAGGGCTGGAGCGGCTTGGCGAGGTAGTCGCAGGCCCCGCGGCGGATCGCGTCGACGGCCGAGTCGGTCGAGTAATGCGCCGTCATCAGCACGACGTCGATCGTAGGGTCGAACTCGAGGGCGCGGTCGAGTACTTGAAGGCCGTCCAGTTTCGGCATGACGAGGTCCGTTAGCACGATCTGCGGGCGGTGTTGCTGGACCAGGCTGAGGCCGTGCTCGGGGTCGTCGGCGGTGAGAATGCGCAGGCCGGGTTGGCGGAGCGCCGCGGCGAGCATTTCGAGGCTACCCGGGTGGTCGTCGATGATGACGAGTGTCGGCTCTGTTTGCTTTATGTCCTCAGGGTTAGTAATCGCTCCACCTCCCCACGAAGTCCGGCGATAGACACCGGTTTGGAGACATAACCGTCAAAGCCCTCCGCCATCGCGCGTTCACGGTCTCCCTGCATGGCATTGGCGGTGAAGGCGAGAAAAGGGGTGCTGGTGAAACGCTCGTCGGCGCGCAGCGTGCGAAGGGTCTCGAAACCGTCGAGACCGGGCATGCGCAGATCCAGAATGACCAGGTCCGGGGATTCGGTTCGCGCCTTCGCCACCGCTTCCAGTCCGTCGCACGCCAAGATCACCTCATAGCCGCTGTGAGAGAGGACTGCGCGCGCCCACTCCCGGCCCGCGGCGCGGTCTTCAGCCACCAGAATCCGCTTCATATCCGGAACCCGCCCCACCGTCATCGCCGCGCGGCAGCGTAAACCAAAACTTGCTTCCCTTGCCCAGTTCGCTCTCAAGCCAGATCTTGCCACCGTGCATCTCGACCAGATGTTTCGTGATCGCCAGGCCGAGACCCGTTCCTTCACGAACGCCCCGCGTCGTGGGTC
>JAJYKC010000098.1 GCA_021788955.1 Acidobacteriota bacterium | reverse complement strand
CGGAACGATGATGCTGAGAGGGCCGGGCCAGAAACGGCGGGTGAGCAGAGTGAATCGGGCCGAGAGTTCCTTGGCGAGGTCCTCGGCCATGAAACTGGAACTGACGAGCAGCGGCAGCGAACGCTGGGCCTCACGGCCCTTGGCGGCGAAAACGAGGCCGACGGCGTGGAGGTTAAGCGGGTCCGCGACGAGCGTGTAGAGCGACTCGGTGGGAATCGCGACGACTTCTCCGCGGCGGACGGCAGCGGCAGCGCGTTCGATGACGTCTTCTCTGGGGTTTTCGGGATTAACTTCGATTAGGTCAGTGGCCAAGGATTCGTCCCCAGCGGCGCCCGTACGGCGGTGTGGAGCACTCTTCGATCATCATAGCGAAGCTCGCGAGGCGGCGTTTCCCCCGAAAGGCATCTCGATCGGGATGGCTTCGGCGACCTCGATGGCGCGCGCGTAGCCGGAGGCAGGCGCACTGATTTGCACGCCCTGCACCATCGAACGCACACGCGTTACCATTTCTCGCGCGATCGCGACGCCTTCGGCGCGGGCTTTTTCGGCGCTGTCGGCGCGGCGCATCCGATCGAGATATTCGTCGGGGACTGGCACGCGTAACTCGTTCACCATGAACTCCGCGTTGCGGAAGCTGGTGAGCGGCCAGATCCCGCATACGACGGGGAGTTTGAACGGTTCGATGTGGCGGAGGAAGTGTTCCAACAGCTTGAGGTCGAACACCGGTTGCGTGACGACGTATTCGGCACCGGCCTCGGCCTTCCAGGCGAAGCGGCGAAGTTCGTCTTCGATGTTCAGCGCACCGGGGTTGGCGCCGACGCCGATGAGGAGTTCGGTTTTCGAGCCCATCGCGTTGCCGCCGATATCGAGTCCGCGGTTGAGATTGTTGGCTATATTGCAGAGGCCGATGGAGTCGACATCGAAGACGGCGGTGGCGTCGGGATACGTGCCCATGCGGGGCGGGTCGCCGGTGATGCAGATGAGATTGCGGACTCCGGCGGCGTGTGCGCCGAGCAACTCGGACTGGATGCTGAGGATGTTGCGGTCGCGGCAGCAAAAGTGGAGCACGCACTCGATACCCGCTTCGCGCTGCAGGATCTGGCAGGTGACCATGGCGCTCAAGCGGGCGCTGGCGCGCGGACCGTCGGGGACGTTGATGACGTCGATGCCACGGGAAGCGCAGAGTTTGGCGCCGGCAATTTCGCGGGAGGCGTCAACGCCTTTGGGCGGAACGATTTCGACGAATGAAACGAACCTGCCGGCGGCGAGTTTGGCGCCGAGGCCGGATTTTTCCGCCGCCGGTGTTTTGGCGAGTGGCGCGGGAGCGGCAGCGGCTAGGCTTGCGACAGCGGCGTGCGAGAACGACGGACGTCCGGGCTGGAGCGAGCGCGCTTCGCTGCGGATGAGCTTGATGTGCTCGGGCGTGGTGCCGCAGCAGCCGCCGACGATGCGGACGCCGGCCCAGAGAAAGCGGCGGGCGTACTGCGCAATGTACTCGGGCGAACTGAGGTACAGGTTGCGTCCTTCTATGCGCACGGGCAGACCGGCGTTCGGCATGGCGCTGAATGGCTTCTGCGAGAAGGCCATCATGCGCTCGATGGTTTCGAGCAGAAGCTTTGGGCCGGTGGAGCAGTTCAGGCCGATGACATCGACGGGCCAGGAGTCCAGCGCGCGGGTGTAGGTTTCGACTTGCGTGCCGTCGGCAAGGTTGCCGTCGTCATCGACGGTGAGCTGGGCGATGAGGACGAGTTCGGGGCCCGCGGCTTCGCGCACGGCGAAGACGGCTTCGTGGAGTTCGCTGAGATTTGAAAATGTTTCGAGAACGATGAGATCGACGCCCGCGGCGATGAGCGCTTCGGCCTGTTCGCGGAACATCGCGCGGGCTTCGGCCAGCGAGGTGGGGCCGAGTGGTTCGATGCGGATGCCAAGCGGGCCCATGGCTCCGGCGACAAAGACGGAGTCGCCTGCCGCCTGACGGGCGAGACGCACTCCGGCGGTGTTAATGTCGGCAAGCTTTTCGGCCATGCCGAAAGCGGCCAGGCGCGCGCGGTTCGCTCCGAAAGTGTTCGTCTCAAGGATTTCGGCGCCCGCGCGGACGTACTGCTCGTGGGTTTCGAGCACCAGTTGCGGCGAGGACAGGTTTAGTTCGTCGTAGCAGCGGTTGAGGAAGATGCCGCGGCCGTAAAGCATTGTTCCCATTGCACCGTCGGCGACGAGAGCACGCTCCGCGAGACGTTGGCGGAACAGACTCGTCTTGGAAGACACCGCGGGGGATGGGGGAGTGGACGGCAAATTTCAGTTTACTCTAGCAGTGCCCCAGCCCAGCCGGGTGGGCCATCAAGCGCGACGAGACGGCAAAGCGTGACGGACCCTGACGTTCCGCGCGAAAGGGGTGTAATAGAGACTTATGGAATCCTTCTCGTCGTCCGCGTCCATGGCCAAAGAGCTTATCGCACCGCTGCGCGACGACATCATCCGGCTGCTGACAGCGTTGGTGAGAACCGATACGGTCGCCATTCCGCCGCAGGGGAAAGAAGCCGCCGGGCAGGCGGTGCTGGTGGAGTTCTTGCGTTCGTTTGGGGTGGATACAGAGGTCTATGAGACGGCGTTCGTCACGGCGTCGGGACACCGCTCGGCGAGGATGGATCGCGATTACAGCGGCCGCCGGAACGTGCTGGCGGCTGTCGCCGGGTCGGGACGCGGCCGCAGCGTTCTATTCAACGGCCACATGGACACGGTCCCACCAGGACACGGCAAGTGGACCGGCAGCCCATGGTCCGGAGCTTTGCGCGATGGCCGGCTGTTCGGGCGCGGCAGTTTCGATATGAAGGGCGGATTGGCGGCTCAGTTCGGCGCCATCTGCGCACTGCGCAAGCATGGTGTACGGCCCGGAGGCGACGTCTACGCCGAATCCGTGGTGGACGAGGAGTGGGGCGGCGGAGGCGGCACGCTGGCGGCGAGGCTGCACGGCCCCAACCCCGATGCCTGCCTGATTCCCGAGGGCACGCAGATGGAAGCCGCGCTGGCGACACGCGGCGGCGCGGTGATCGATATCGGGTGCGAGGCCGGAAACGCCGCGGCGTATTTTTCCTCCGGAGAAGTCGTCTCGCCCGCCATCCCCATGGGCCGGCTGCTCGGCTGGGTCGAGACATGGGTTGCGAGGCGGAAAACGGTGAAGGCGGACGAGGCATATCGCCAGTTCGACGATCCCGTGCCGGTGCAGGTGCTGGCCATCGAGGCAAACCGGTTCGATTTGAGTGAGCCATATAGTGTTCCGCTGACCGCAGCCGTGCGTGTCTACTTTCAGTTCCTGCCGAGCGAGAATCCGGAACAGGTGCTCGCGGAGGTGCGCGCATCGCTCGAGGATTTCCAGCGCAAGGATCCTTTCTTCCGCGATCACCCGCTGTTCTGGAAGCCGGCCTACGATCCTCCGCTCGTTGGCCATGCCCTGGCCGCGGATCATCCCTGGGCCCGTACGCTCGTCGAAAGCGCATCGGCGGCGATGGGAGAGCCGGTCCGGGTGACGGCGGCGCCTTATCCCTGCGACGCGGGCCTGGTGCAGCGCGAGTTTGGCGTTCCCACGCTGCTGTTCGGGCCGCGCGGCGCGGGTGCGCACAATCCCGACGAATACGTTGAAGTGGAATCCGTGCTGGGCACGGCAACGGTTCTGCTCGCCGCCGCTCTGGAATGGTGCGCGGCCTGATACTGCTGATACTCTGATGCTTACGCGTCAGGCGTCAGAACGTGAATTTCAAACAGCAAACCTACAATCGTTTCCTTTTGCTCGTCGCCGGGCTCGGCGGACTGCTCTACGGCGTGGATGTGGCCATCATCGCCGGCGCCCTGCCGTACCTGGAAGCAACGTCGGGGCTGACCGCAGGCCAACTGTCGATCGTCGTCGCCGCCGTGCTGTTGGGCAGCGTCATCTCCACGGTGTTCGCGGGCCTGTTGTCGGACTGGTTGGGACGCCGGCTGGTGATGACCCTCAGCGGTATTCTCTTTGTGATCAGCATTCCGACCATCGCTCTATCGCACGGGTATGGGCCGCTGGTGATGGGCCGGCTGCTGCAGGGGATCAGCGCGGGCCTGATTGGCGTCGTTGTGCCGTTATATCTCGCTGAGTGTCTCGAGGCGTCGACTCGCGGCAAGGGGACCGCGGTGTTCCAATGGCTGCTGACGCTGGGCATTGTTGCCGCGGCGTTGGTCGGCATTTATTTCAGCTACCGGGTGAATGCAGTGGCGAGCCTGGGAATTCCGGCAAAGGTGCTGGCGTTTGAGGATATCGCGTGGCGCAGCATTTTCTGGGTCTCGCTTCCGCCCGGCGCGCTGTTCGTTCTCGGCAGCACGATGGTGGCGGAGTCGCCGCGATGGCTTTTCCGGCGCGGCAGGAAAGAGGCCGCCCGGGCCGCGCTGCTTCGCTCCCGAACGCCGAGCCAGGCCGACCTCGAAATGCAGGAGATGGAGCACACGGCACCGGCAGGCGCCGCCAATCGGACGAAGGTGCGCGAGCCGTTGCTGCGTCGCAAGTACGTTGTTCCGTTTCTGCTGGCCTGCGTCATTCTGGCCTGCAATCAGGCCACGGGCATAAACTCGATCATCGCCTACAACACCAACGTCCTGATCCAGAGCGGCCTGTCCGACCTCGCAGCGCACTGGGGTTATGTCATCTTCACCATCGTGAACTTTGTGGCCACGCTCGGCGGAGCAATGCTGGTTGACCGGAAAGGGCGGAAATTTCTGCTGTCGTTCGGGACTGCGGGGATTATCGTGGCCCTGATCGGCACCGGGCTGCTGTTCGCGCGGCCGGAGAAGCTGCGAGTCGACGCCAGCAACGCGGTGCAGGCCATGGTGACTCCGGACCAGAAGGTCAGCCTGCTTTATGACAAAAAGACCGCCGATACGCTGCTCGAGGCCGAGGGCCTGGCGGGCGGAAGGATTGAAAACCGGCCGACTTCGCTGATTATTATCTACTCGTACGGCGATTTCCGCGCGGCGACAAAAGCGGCTCGTTCCGACGATACAGCCGCGAAGCCCCTGGAGATTACGCGTGAAGCCGCCGTGCCGGCGAACAAAGTGGTTGCGTTCTTTTCCAATCCGCTAGGCAATCTGGACGCAGCCCGGCGCGCGAACCTGAAAATCGAGAACGCGCTTATTACTCCAGTGCCGGGCGGAAGCAATGGCTGGATGGTGGCGCTGACGCTGTTTATCTTCGTGGCGTTCTATGCTGTCGGCCCGGGCGTGTGCGTGTGGCTCGCGCTCTCGGAGTTAATGCCCACGCACATCCGTTCGAACGGCATGAGCATCGCGCTGCTGCTGAACCAGGGCGTCTCGACGACGATCGCCGCGGTCTTCCTGCCCGTGGTAGGAAAGTACGGTTACTCGACGATGTTCTTCGGTTTCGCCGCTTGCACGGTGATTTATTTCATGACCGCGGCTTTCTTCCTGCCGGAGACGAAGGGCAAGACGCTTGAAGAAATCGAGGAGCACTTCGAGCACGCCCACGGGTAGCCCGCGGCCAGGAGGCGCGGGGCGCCCCTCATCCGATCCCGAGGTCGTCGATGCGCTCTACAGGGGTGCCACAGTCCCGGCAGAGGAGCGAGCCGCAGTCGCCGCAGACGAGGGGATTGGGGATAGGCTTCTTGCAGTTGGGGCAGTAGAACTCGGGGTTGACAGGGTTTGGGAGGGGCGGAGGTGCGGTCATGGTTTGGCGCAGCCAAGGAAGGCGCGGGTTTCGCGGAGGAAGAGTTCGAGTTGGTCGTGGTGGACCCAGTGGCCGGCGTTGGGGACCTTGACAAGGCGGCAATCGGGGATGGCTTTGAAGCGCGGATCTCCTTCGGGGTCGTTCATGAAACTTTCCATGCCCCAGAAGAAGAGCGTCGGGCAGCCGATGTTGCCGTAGAGTGCGATCGAGTCTTCGAAGTTCTGGCCGTAGGGCGGAAAGAGGCGGGCGAAGTTATCGAACTTCCAGATCATGGAGCCGTCGGCGTTCCAGTTGGTGCCGTGGAGCGTGAGGTGTTCGGCGACTTCGTCGGACAGATGCGGGTTGGCTTCCTTCATGCGCGCGACGGCGGCGGAGAGGTTGGGGTAGCTGTGCGGGGTGCGCCGTTCGATGCGGCGGCTTTCCTCGACCCAGTAGCGGATGCGCTGCGGCGCGGGGGCGTGGACGCGGTGGTTGCGGGGGAAGCCCAGACCTTCGATGGAGACGAGGCGCTCGACACGTTCCGGGTAGACGCCGGCGTAGGTGGAGGAGATGATGCCGCCGAGCGAGTGGCCGATGATGCAGATGGTTTGGCGGCCGATGACGTCGACCATGGCGCTGACGTCGAGCACATGTTCGGCGATGGAGTAGAGCGCGCCGGGCGACCACGCGCTGTTGCCGTGGCCGCGGAGATCGAGGGCGTAGACGTGGAAATCGTTGCGGAGGGAGCGAGCGACCCAGTCCCAGTTGCGGGCGTGGTCGAGTCCGCCATGGACGAGCAGAAGCGGCGGTTTTGAGTCATGGCCCCAGTCCCAGAACTGGAGTTTGAGGCGGTGCGAATAGAAGAAGTGGGATACGGGTTCCAAGAGATTATCGTAGAACGCTCGCGACGGAAGGATGAAATCTGGGAGGCTGGAGGGATGGAGAACGGCAGGAAGCCCGAGGGTGGGCGGCGGCTGAGGGTCGGAATACTCGGGTGCGGGCCAATTGCGCAGGCGGCGCATTTCGATAGCGCGCTGAAGGCCCGGAACGCGGAGTTGTTCGCGATCTGCGACCTGGCGGATGATCTGCTCGAACGAATGGCGTGCACTTACAGCCCGCGCAAGACGTACCGGAATTACGAGGCGATGCTTGCCGATCCGGAGGTCGAGGCGGTAGTGGTGGCGACGTCGGATGCGTTTCACGTTCCGGCGAGCCTGGCGGCGCTCGAGGCGGGCAAGCATGTGCTGTGCGAGAAACCGCTGGGAGTAACGGTGGAGGAAGTGGAGACGTTGCAGCGCGCCGTGCGGGCCAGCGGGCGGGTCCTGCAGGTGGGGTACATGAAGCGGTTCGACGCGGGGTTTCAAAGTGCGCGGCGGTTCCTGGAAGAAGAGATGGGCGAGGTTCTGGCGCTGAAAGCCTGGTACTGCGATTCGACGCACCGGTACGAGTTGACGAACGCGGTGCAGCCGTACCTATTCAAGAGCACGCGGGCGAAGCGGCCCGCAGTGGATCCGAAAGCGAATTTGCAGCGCTATTACATGCTGGCGCACGGAAGCCATCTGCTCGATACGGCGCGTTATTTGGGTGGCGAAATTGTAGAAGTGGACGCGCGGCTGCGGCTGCGGTTCGGCGCCTACTGCTGGTTTGTGGATGTGGCATTCTCCAGCGGCGCGATGGGCCATCTGGACTTGACTGTGGCCGTGCGGATGGACTGGCACGAGGGGTTTCAGATGTACGGCGAGAACGGGAGCATTGTCGCCAAGACTTACAACCCGTGGCTGTACAAGACGAGCGACGTCGAGATCTTTCATGAGGCGACCGGTGAGACGACGCGCGTGCTGGGCGCGGACGGGCATTTCTACCGGAGGCAACTGGAGGCGTTCGCGGACGTAATTCTCAACGGGGCGCCGATGACTGGGGCCGATGTGGACGACGGGGTCGCGTCGGTGCGGGGTATGGCGGCGATATCGCAATCGGTGAAAAGCGGCGAGCCGGTCAGGCTGGCGGATGTGTCCGGGGGTGTGGAGTGAAGCTGGGAATTTTCGCGAAGACGTTCGAAGGGACGACGCCTGGA
>JAJYKC010000097.1 GCA_021788955.1 Acidobacteriota bacterium | reverse complement strand
ACCGCTTACGTACAGGCGGATGCGGCTGATCCGGAGAGGCTCAATGCCGCATACGGGCCGGGGTACGCCCGCGACAGGCGACGTGGGCTTCGGGAAGCGCCGGCCATCCGGCTTCCGGCTCCTGAGCGGAGCGAGTGGCCCGTACCAGACCGATTGTGGAGAGCGGGGAGCGGAGGTGGACGGGCGGCCGATCCTGGGATTGGCGGTGGGCGTCAGGTGGACTCGAGGTGATGAGGAAGCCCGAGGCCAAACCGGATGCGGTCGACCTCCTGGAGCGGCTTTAGGAATGCGGGCTCCTCCAAGGGCCAGAGTTGGGCGGGCGAAGCCGCAGAACCGGAGGCGGCGAGCACACAGTTCACGGCACGGCGCGCCGCTTCATTCGCGGCTTCCATGCAAGCGATGTCTGTGTAAGTGCGCACGTAATCCGAGGCCAGGAATAGGTTTTCCATCTCTACCTGCGCCTCGGGCCGGTACTGAAGCGACCCGGCAATGTTGATGAGCAAAGGCTCCGCGTTAGCCGCCGTGCCCGGATTGGGAAACTCGATGTCGGGATCCAGGAACCAGGAAAGTAAGTTCGCGTCGTTTAGGGTTGTCGCGCCGCCGGCATTCAGGTGCTGTTTAAGCTGGGTCCAAACCTCCTCCTGGATCTGCGGAGCGGTACACTCGCGCGCTGGTTTGCCATAGACCACACCGGGCGCCTCCCATTCGGAGATATCGGCGGAGAGGATGCCCTGGACCGCGCCGTTTCCTAATTCCGAGAAGTCCACGTTGGTCCAGAATTGCCGTTGGGAGATGGATGTTAGAGCCCAGGGAGAGTCCAGGTAGATCGCATGACCGTTTACGACGGGAACATCGCGCGAGAGATAGAACTGAATGCCGTTCATCCAACGCGTTTGCAGCTTGTCCAAGTTAGCGATTGACGGCGCCGCTCGTTTCAGTTCCTCGGTAAGAAGCGAGGCCATGACTTCGACCGGCAGGGCGGCAAGATAGTAATCGGCTTCGACGCGCGGACCGCTCCCGGCCGTGACGCCGGTTACGCGGGCGCCGTCCGTTTCGATCGCGGTGACGCGGGTTCCCGGATGGAATTCCACGCCCAATTTCCGGAGGTAATCGGTCCAGGGATCGATCCAGACATCGCTGGTCGGGCCCATGAGCAGGCGATCGAACACGCGGTCCGGAGATATCAGACCGTACAGGAGCTGCAACTGGGTAACTCCGACGGTACGCGTGCTGCTTTCCTGAGCGCGCATTGCTACGAGGGAGCGAGTAAGACCCTGTCCCAGGTAGGCCTGGTAAGTTTTCGACATGCGCGGCGCGGCGATAAAGTCCCACCAGGCGATGTTTTCGAATTCCGCCAAACGGCGCTCGGGGCAGCTTGTCGCGACGATCAGGAGGCGGCTTACAAAGTAAGCTAACTCGGGAGCGGGAACGCCGAGAGGTGTAAATAGCTCCACGAGAAATACGTGCAGATCCTCCAGGTTTTGCGGGCATCGGGCAAGCCAGGTAATTTCGGTTTGTCCGGCCCGGGCGAGGAGAATGCGTGTGGCCACCGCAAGATTATCGAAGGTGTTCCCGTGATCACCGTAGGGAATGCGCCGCATCGTATCCGTGACGTGTTTGTAGAACCCGGGGAAGAACCGGAACCCGTGTTCGCCGGGAAGAGGCTTGCGGTCCGGAGCGGCCGAACCCGGCACGGGAATGCTGCGCGCCTTGCCGCCCATGACGGGTTTCCTTTCGTAGACATGCACCTGGTAGCCGCGCTCGGCGAGTTCCTGTGCGGCGCTGAGACCGGCTACGCCGCCGCCGAGAACGGCTACTGTCTGAGCCATTCCGTCATTTTATGCCGCGCGGGCGCGGCGATTGTTAGCTCACGGCTTTCTTCAGCAGCGCGACGATTTTGGCTTCTTCGGCCGGGGTGAGTTCTTTTAGCGCGAAGGCGGTGGGCCACATGCGGCCTTCGTCGAGTTTGGCTTTGTCGCTGAAGCCGAGGGTGGCGTAGCGCGTTTTGAACTTCTGAGCGCTTTGAAAGAAGCAGACGACGTTGCCGTCCTTGGCGTAGGCGGGCATTCCGTACCAGGTTTTCGGCGAGAGGGACGGGGCGTTGGCTTTGACGATCGCGTGGAGGCGCTCGGCCATGGCGCGGTCGGGTGGCGGAAGCGCGGCGACTTTGGCGAGGAGGTCGCGTTCTCCATCAGCCTTGCTTGCGCTTCGCGAGCGGCTCGCCTCCGCCTTTATCTCCTGGACGCGCTCTTTCATCGCGGCTTGTTCTTCGGCTGTGAATCCGGCGGCCTTCTTTGCAGGTTTCATGGTGACTTCCTTTCCGTGGTTGAGATGTCGTTTCGAATTACTTTGCCGCCTTTCATGACGAAGCGGATGCGCGCAAGTTCGGTGATGTCGGCGAGAGGGTCGCCGGAGACGGCGACTAAGTCGGCGTATTTGCCGGGGTCGATGGAGCCGATGCGGTCCTGCCAGCCGAGGGCTTCGGCGTTGGTCATGGTGCCGGCTTCGATGGCCTGGGCCGGGGTCAGGCCCGCGATTTTCACCATGGCCTCGAATTCGAGGGCTTGCGTCCCGTGGGCGAAGGTGGCGCCGTCAACTCCGCTGCCGGCCATCATTCTTAGTCCCTGGGTGGCGGCGGCCATGCGGACGGCGTTTTCGAAGATGGGGATGATGCGAAAGCGGCCGCCGGTGTTCTTTGCGTCGGCGTCGTCCATGGCCGGTTCGGTGTAGCGGACGATGGTGGGATCGTAGAAGAGCTTACGGGCGGCCATTAGGTTGGCTTCCTGCTGGTCGAGGCCGAAGGCGTGCTCGATCGAGTCGCAGCCGGCGAGGATGGCGTTTTTCTCGCCTTCACCGCCGTAGACGTGGCAGGCGGCTTCGTGGCCGAGGCGATGGGTTTCATTGATGAGGGCTTCGAGGACCGGCATCGGATAGGTGAGTTCATATTCGGCGACGCCTGAATTCGTGAACGAGTAACTGCCGGTGGGAAAGAGCTTGATCCAATCGACGCCGTGATGAATCTGATCGCGCACGGCGGCGCGGGCGTCGGTGACGGAACGGACAACGGAACTGGATAACGGATCGTCAGGCGCGGCGGGGTTCGGGGGATGGGCGCCCCAGACGATGCCGCGGCCGGAGACCTGATAGCGGGGACCGTCGAAGCGGCCTTCGTTGATGGCGTTGCGGATGGCGACGTCGCCATAGCCGTTGCCGTGGGTGCTCATGTCGCGCGCGGCGGTGAATCCGGCGCGTAGGTCGGCCTGGGCGTTTTCGACGGCGATGAGCATGTAGTCTTCCGTGGTTCCGCTTTTCGGGCGGCGGTTGAACATGTGCGTGTGGGCGTCGATAAGGCCGGGGAGGACGGTCGAGTGAGTGAGGTCGATGATGGGCGTTGCCGGGGGGATTTTGACTTGCGTTTCGGGGCCGACTTCGGTGATGCGGTCGCCGGAGATGAGGATCACCTGGCGGGTTTTCATCGTGCCGGTTTTGGAATCGAACAGGCGTCCGGCGCGTACGGCGAGCGAGTGTGGGGCGGGAGGACACGCGTAGATGCCGCCGTCGGCGCCGGCGCAGGGCGGAGGACCGGCGCCGCGCCATGGCGTTTTGAGCGGCCGGCTTTGCGCCGAGAGCGCGGGGCTGCTGAGGGAGATGGCCAGAGCGGTCGCCAGCGCGTGTTGCCATGGCATCGGGATTCTCCTTTTCCGGGGCCATTGTATCGGATGCGCGGGCAGTCACAGGCCGAAGACGTAGAGCACGCGGTCGGCGGCTATGGCGATGCATTGATGACCGTCGATGGTGAAGCTGACGGGGTTCGCGGCGATGGCGCTGCCGGTCTGGAAGTCCCAGAGGGGTTTCCCGGTTTGGGCGTCGAGGGCGTAGAAGTTGCCTTCGTCGGAGCCGGAAAAGACGAGGCCGCCGGCGGTGGACATGACGCCGGCCCAGGGGGGCGAGTGGAGCTTGAACTCCCAGCGGAGTTCGCCGGTTTCGGCCTGCAGGGCTCGGATGGCTCCCCAGGAATCGTCCGCGGGCAACTCCTCTTCGCCGCCGCCCATGAATTCCATTCCGGGTTTATAAGGCGTATCGCGCTTGAAGTACCGGGAGCCGATTTCGCGCACGGCTACGTAGAAGTAGCCGGTGGCCGGGCTGTAGGAGGGACTGAACCAGACGGTGGCTCCGTTGGCGTTGGGCCAGACGAGCACGCCTTCCTTTACCGGTTCGGCGTTGCCGGAGAGAATGGGCCGGCCATTGGAGTCGAGGCCTTTTGCCCAGGTTTGTTTGGCGTACTGCCGTCCGGATAAGTATTCGCCGGTGACGCGATCCAGCACGTAGTAAAACGCGTTGCGGTTGGCCACGGCGACGAGTTTGCGCCTGACGCCGTTTACGGTCGAGTCGAAGAGGACGGGGACGTGGGCGGAATCCCAGTCGTGCGTGTCGTGGGGTGTGAACTGGAAATACCAGCGCAGTTTTCCGGTTTCGGCGTCGAGGGCGACCAAGGAGCAGGAATACAAGTTGTCGCCCCGGCGGACGTCGCCGTTCCAGTCCGGGGCGGGATTGCCGATGCCCCAGTAGACCAGCTTCAGTTGCGGATCGTAGGCGCCGGTGACCCAGGTTGGCGCGCCGCCGGTTTTCCAACTATCTCCGGCCCAGGTGTCGTGGCCTGGTTCGCCGGGCGCGGGGATCGTCCGGAAACGCCAGGCGCGCGTTCCCGTCTTCGCGTCATAGGCGTCGATGAATCCGCGGATGCCGGCTTCGCCGCCGCTGACGCCAACGACCACTTTGCCGTCGATGGCGAGCGGCGCCATGGTCATGCTGTAGCCGGTTTTGTAGTCGAGTACCTTGCTCGACCAGCGCTCGGCTCCGCTTTTTAGATCCAGGGCTATGAGAAAGCCGTCGAGCGTGGCGACGTATAGGTTGCCGTCGAGGACCGCGGCGCCGCGGCTCGAGTGGCCGAAGCCGATGCTGCGGAAATCCGTCGGCAGCGCGCGCTTCCAGTTCCACAGGGTGCGGCCAGTTTGGCCGTCAAGGGCGGCGGCGGAGTTCGGGCCCGTGATGTAGACGATTCCGTTCACCACGATCGGCGAGACTTCGTTCTGGGGATCGGCGAACTGGTAAGCCCACTTCACCTTGAGGCGCGAGACGTTGCCGGTGTTGATTTCGGTGAGTGGGGAAAACCGCTGGCCGTCGAGAGTGCGCGAATAGGTTAGCCAGTTGCCGGGCTCGCGGTCCGCGTTCACGATGCGCTGAAAGGGGACCTGCGCCGTAAGAGAGGAACAGGTGAGCACGAGGAGCGGCAGAAGTTTCATTGCAGCCCCCGAAGTGACGCAAGAAAGGCAACGAGATCCTCCAGTTGAGCGGAGGAAAAAGCGGCAGAGTAGGAGGGCATCGGCGTCTCGTTGCGAAGCTTCTTCAAGGCGCGAAGATCGCTTTTGCGAAAGCTGTAAATGCGGCTGTGAATGTCTTTGAGCTGAATGGTGAACGTGTCTTCATTCAGGCGGATGCCGCGCAGGGTCTCGCCGGAGGAGGTTGTAGCCGCAACGAGTAGAAATCCTTCGGGGAGGGTTTTTGCGGGGTTCCGGAGAGTTTCGCGCAGTTGTGCCGCGCCGCGCTTGGCTCCGATGTCGGTCAAGGCGGGACCGAAGCCGATGCCTTGACCGGCGAGAATGTGGCAGCCGAGGCAGCCGCTCCGTTCTAACAACGTCTTGCCTCGCGCCGGGTTGCCTGGGAGTTTTTCCGGTGGAACGTTTCCGAGGCTGCGCACAAAGGCGGCGATGTTGGCGATGTCTTCGGGGCTGAGATACCAGCCATCGGGCATCTCGGGCGGAATGCCATTCAGGATGAGGGCTTTCAACGCTTCGTCGTCGGGGGCGCGGTCGAGTTTTGGGCGCCGGAGGTCCGGGCCGCGGCCGCCTCCGCCGTCGAGGCCGTGGCAGAGGGCGCAGTGGGATTGGAAGATAGCTTTTCCCGCGGCGAGGTCTACGGTGGGTGGCGTTTTCGATGGGGCTGGGTTCGACTGAGCGACGACCTGGCAGATGGCCGGCGAGAGGAGGAGCGCGGCGGCCAAGGGCGTCCACTTAGCCATGGGTGACTTATTCTACGACAACTGGTGATGGTTCACGCGGTGTGGGCACGGGACGGAGTTACTTGGGCGGTTTGGCGGGGTTTGAGTAGCGGGTGAGGTTTTCGACGGTGGAGAAGGTGGCGGGGTCCATGCGTTCGAGGTAGAGGTGGCCGTCGAGGTGGTCGATTTCGTGTTGGAGGATGCGGGCGTACCAGCCGGAGGCTTCGAGGCGTTGTGGGGCGGCGGTTTCGTCGAGGTATTCGACGGTGACGTGGCGGGCGCGGGGGACGAGGGCGGAGAAGCCGGCGACGCTGAGGCAGCCTTCGAAGAAGGTGGCAGTGTCGTCCGAGCGGGCGGTGATTTTGGGATTGAAGAGGACGTGGAAGGGGACGGGGGCGCGTTCGCGCACGGCGAGGGCGGCGGGATCGAGGGGGCGGTGGTATTCGGGGCGATCCTCGATGACGGCGAGGCGGAGGCTCATGCCGATTTGGGGGGCGGCGAGGCCGACGCCGGGAGCGTCGTGCATGGTTTCGCGCATGAGTTCGACGAGGTTGCGCACTTCCGCGCTGAGGATTTCCTCGACGGTGAGTTCACGGGCGGGTGCGCGGAGGACGGGTTCGCCGGCCTGGACGATCTTCAGGCGCAATCGTTCCATGGAAGATTCCATGATAGCGTCCGAGGCGCAATCCCTTTAGGACTCCGTGAGAACGTCGCGGGGTGAGATGCGGGAGGCGCGGTGAGCGGGGATGAGGCAGGCTGCGAGCGCGACCACGGCGATGAGAACGAGGGCGGCGGCGAGGGTGAAGGGATCGAAGGGGGCGGCGTTGAACAAGAGCGAGCGGATGGCTTGATTAGCGAGCGCGGCGCCGGTGAGTCCGAGGATGGCTCCGGCGGCGAGGAGGCGGAGCGAGAGGGCGAGGAAGTGGCGGCGGATGTGGGCGGGGCGTGCGCCGAGGGTCATGCGCACGCCGATTTCGCCGCGGCGGAGGAGGACGGAATAGCTGAGCACGCCGTAGGTTCCGATGGCCGTGAGCAGGAGGGCGATTGCGGCGAATAAGGCTGCCAGCAGGGCGGGCGAGCGGCGGGGGATGAGGCTCGAGCCGATGCGTTGTTGCATGGAGCGCAGGTTGGTGACGGGGAGTTCGGGGTCGATCTGGCGGACGGCGGTTCGGAGTGCGGGGCCGAGCGAGGACGGCGGGAGGGCGGCGCGGACGGCGATGAACTCGGCGCCGTCGGGACGGAGGGCGAAGGGATAGTAGACGGCGCCCTGGGCGGAGGGGTCGGTTAGGGAGGCCTGTTTCACGGAGGAGACGACGCCGACGATGGAGAAGGCATCGGAAGCGGGACCGGGTTCGGAGCCTTCGAAGAGGCGATGGCCGAGGGCGCTTTGGTGAGGGAAGTAATAGCGGGCGAAGTCCTGGTCGACGACGCAGACGCGGCGGTTGGCGCGGGAGTCGGCGGCGGTGAGGAAGCGTCCTTCGAGGAGGGAGAAGCCCATGGCTTTGAAGTAGTCGCCGTCGGTCGAGTAAGAGTAGTGGCCGCGCGGGGATTCGCCGGGGTGGGGGCGGTAACCAACGACCGTGGCGGCGCTTTTGCCGCTATTGCCGCTCAGGGGAATGTTGGTGGCTGTGCCGGCGGCGAGGACTCCGGGTTGATGGGCGAGGGAGGCGAGGAGGCGCTGGTTGAACTCGAGGAGGGTTGAGACCGTGTG
>JAJYKC010000096.1 GCA_021788955.1 Acidobacteriota bacterium | reverse complement strand
ACACAGTCGGCAAGAACGGCTACTTGCGCACGTCCCTGCGCACGTCCGACCGACAGACCGCAATCCGGGCGGGCCGAAAGTTGGCGGTAGCTATTGACGACTGGCTGACCGCCCGCTCCGCCGCGCTCTTCGCCCACGCCCCCATCGCCATGGACACCGTGGCCGTCATCGGCGCCGCCACCGCCTTCTTCGCCGCCACCATCGGCCTGCTTCAGAACGACATCAAGAAGGTCTTCGCCTACTCCACCGTCTCCCAACTCGGCTATATGTTCCTGGGCGCGGGAGTCGGCGCCTTCTCCGCCGGAATCTTCCACCTCATGACCCACGCCTTCTTCAAGGCGCTACTCTTCCTCGGCGCCGGCAGCGTCATCCACTCGCTCAGCGGCGAACAGGACCTCCGCCACATGGGCGGCCTCCTCAAGAAAATCCCCATCACCGCCGCTACCCTCTTCTGCGCCGGCGTCGCCATCGCGGGCCTGCCGTTCACCTCTGGCGCGGCCAGCAAGGACCTCATCCTCGAAGCCGCCTACGGCCGCTCCCCGTGGCTCTACTGGATCGGCACCATCACCGCCGGCATGACCGCCTTCTACGTCTTCCGCGCCTTGTTCCTCGCCTTCTTCGGGGAATACCGCGGCCACCATCACCCCCACGAAGCCCCCTTCGTGATGTGGGGTCCGCTCGCCGTCCTCGCCTTACTCTCGCTAGTCGGCGGCGTCATTAGCGTGCCCCATTGGCTCGATCCCATGTTCCCCGTGAAAGAAGCCGAAGTCGACGCCCTCATCCGCTATACTCCGTTCGCCTTCGGTTTCGCCGGCATCGGCTTGGCTTACTGGTTCTACGTCCTGAATCCCAAGATTCCCGCTTCGATCGGCTCTTCTCTGAGCGGCCTTTATAAACTCATTTACAACAAATACTTCGTCGACGAAATCTACAACGGCGCCGTCGTGCAGCCGTTGGTCAAAGGCTCGCGCACGCTGCTGTGGCGGGGCGTCGACGCCGGAGTCATTGACGGCAGCGTCAACGGCATCGGCGCCCGCGCGCGAGGAATCGGCGCCATCCTCCGCCTGCTCCAGTCCGGCAGCATCCGGGGCTACGCCACCTGGGTCGTCTTCGGCTCTGTTCTTGCACTCATGGCCATCGGCCTCGCGGGAGGTCTCCGGTGACACTGCTCGATTACGTCCTGCTCCTGCCGCTCGCGGCCTTCCTCATCAGCCTGGTGCTGCCCAACGACAACCCGGCGACACAGCGCCGCTTCACCCTCGGCGCTTCCATCGTCGTTTTCCTCGCCTCGCTCACGCTCATCGGCCCGTTCTGGTTCGCCTCCCCGCGCGGCTGGGTGTTTGAAACTAACCTCCCCTGGATCTCGTCCCCCGTCATCCGTTACCACGTCGCCCTCGACGGCCTCAGCCTCTGGTTGGTCCTGCTCACCACCCTGCTCACGCCCATCGCCGTGCTCTGCTCGTGGAAATACATCGACTCGCGCGTGAAACAATTCCACGCCTTCCTGTTGCTGCTCGAGTTCGGCCTTATCGGCGTCTTCGTCTCGCTCGATCTTTTCCTGTTCTACGCCTTCTGGGAAATCTGCCTCGTGCCCATGTACTTCCTGATCGGCATCTGGGGCCACGAGCGCCGCATCTACGCCGCCGTCAAGTTCTTCCTCTATACGATGGCCGGCTCCGTGCTGATGCTCGCCGCCATCATCTTCATCTACAATCGCGCCGGCACGTTCGATTACACGCAGATCCTCGCCAATCTCTCGAGCGGCGCCCTCCGCTTCACCCGCGTCGAAGAGTTCTGGCTGTTCCTCGCCTTCTTCTTCGCCTTCGCCATCAAGGTGCCTTTGTTCCCGCTCCACACCTGGCTGCCGGACGCCCACGTCGAAGCTCCCACCGCGGGCTCCATCATGCTGGCCTCCGTCATGCTGAAAATGGGCACTTACGGACTGCTTCGCTACTGCGTCGTCCTGTTCCCGCGCGCCGCCCGCGAAAACGCCGGCTGGATCGCCGTGCTCGCCATCATCGGCATCGTCTACGGCGCTCTCGTCGCCATGGTCCAGCCCAACATGAAGAAGCTCGTGGCCTACTCTTCCGTCAGCCACCTGGGCTTCGTCGTCCTCGGAATCTTCTCCTTCACCCAGGCCGGCTTCGACGGCGCCGTGTATCAGATGCTCAATCACGGCATCTCCACCGGCGCGCTCTTCCTTCTGGTCGGCTTCCTCTACGAACGGACCCATTCGCTCGATATCTCGGCCTACGGCGGCGTCGCAACGCCCGCGCCCAAACTCGCCACCGTCTTCATGATCACCATGCTCGCCAGCATCGGCCTGCCCACGCTGAACAACTTCATCGGCGAATACCTTGTCCTGCAGGGCGTCGCCACCGTCAACATGCAGTGGACCAGTTTCGCCGCTCTCGGCGTCATCCTCTCCGCCTGCTACATGCTCTGGCTCTACCAGCGCGTATTCCTAGGCAAAACCCACGAGCACGCCTCCCACCCCATGTTCGATCTCAGTCCCCGCGAATGGGCCGCCGCCTTGCCGCTCCTCGTCATGATGGTCTGGATGGGCATCTTCAGCCAGTCCTTCCTCCCGCCCGTTTCCTCCGTCAACGCGCAGATCCTCGCGCGCAGCCGCACCAGCCTGGAAATGCAGGTCCAGCGCCGCGAAACCGGACCGCGCCTCATCATCGCTTCCCTGGAGAATCTCTTCCGTGCCCGATAACTTCTTACCCACCGGAGTCGAGTATCTCCGCTTTCTGCCGGAGATCATCCTCACCGTCGTCGGCACCCTCATCATGCTCCTCGAGGGCATGGCCGGTGACCGACCGCGCCGCGCCGCCTCCGGCACTCTCGCAATTCTCGGCATCGTCCTCGCCATCGGCGCTTCCGTCGCCGCCGGCGCTCATCCCGGCTACGCTTTCTCGAACATGCTCATCGTCGACGGCTTCGCCACCTTCTTCCGCGTGCTCGTCCTTGTCGTAGCCCTCCTCACCGTCCTCATCTCCTTTCAATACCTCGACCGCGAACACGCCAGCGCCGGCGATTTCTTCGCCCTCATCCTGTTCTCCGTCACCGGCCAGTGCGTGATGGCCGCCGCCAACGAACTGATCATGATCTTCATCGGCCTGGAAATCTCTTCCATCGCCACCTACGTTCTGGCCGGTTTCCTCCGCGACGACAAGCGCAACAACGAAGCCGCCATCAAGTACTTCCTCCTCGGCTCCTTCGCCACCGCATTCTTCCTCTACGGCATCGCCTGGATCTACGGCGTCACCGGCACCACGAATCTTTCCCAGATCCGCTACGCGCTCCTCAACCAGGACAACAATTCGAACTACGTCCTCATCGGAGTCGCCGCCGCCCTCATGATGGTTGGCTTCGCCTTCAAAGTCTCCGCCGCCCCGTTCCAGATCTGGGCGCCGGACGTCTATCAGGGCGCTCCCGCTCCCGTCTCCGCGTTCATGTCCGCCGGCCCCAAGGCCGCTGCCTTCGCCATTTTCGTCCGCGTCTACATGACCGCCTTCCAGCCGCTCTCCTCCCGCTGGGAACCCTTCGTCTGGGCCTCCGCCCTGCTCACCATGATCGTCGGCAACTTCGCCGCCCTCACCCAAACCAACATCAAGCGCATGCTCGCCTACAGCTCCATCGCCAACGCGGGCTACGTCATGGTGGCCATCGCCACGCACAGCGAAATCGGCACCGCCGCGGTCATGTTCTATCTCGCCGCCTACGCCCTCATGAACGTCGGCGCCTTCGCCGTCGTCACCCACTTCTCGCGCCAGGGCGAGCGCTACGTCGAAATCGAAGACCTCGCCGGCCTCGCCTGGAAACAGCCCGTCACCGCCGGCCTGTTCACCATCTTCCTGCTCTCCTTCGTCGGCGTGCCGCTCACCGCCGGCTTCTTCGGCAAGTTCTACATCTTCAAAGCGGCCCTCGACGGCGGCTTCACCTGGCTCGCCATTCTCGGCCTCCTCAACAGCGCCGTCGCCGCCTTCTACTACATCCGCATCCTCGTGGTCATGTACATGAAGGAACCGGGCGAGGCGGCCGCGGACTTGCAGCCTCTCGCGCCCGGCATCGGCATCGCCCTCTGGGGCTCGGCCATCGGAACCCTCGTTCTCGGCATCTTCCCTTCGCTGATTCTCAATTACGCCCGCGCCTCCACCGTCTTCGGCCACTAACTTCTCCTCCCGTCTTCACCCCATGGAAGCCGGAAGTGCCGCACCGTATACTGAAGACGTTCGTCGTAAGGAGGAGACCCAATCATGGGAACACCACATCAGGCGCCAGTAACGCCCCAGAGAATTCAACAGATGGCCTGGGGCTACGGTCCCCCGCTGATCATCGAAGCTGCGCTCCGCAACGGCGTCTTCGATGCGCTCGACGGACGAACAAAGAGCGTCGAGGAGGTCGCCGCCATCACCGGCGCATCTCCGCGTGGACTGCGGATTGTCATGAACGCGCTCGCCGGGCTTGAGCTGCTTTCAAAAGACGCCTCAGGCCGTTATTCGCTCACCAGCGAAAGCGAAGCCTTTCTGGTAAGCAGCCGCCCCAGCTACCTCGGCGGGCTCATCCGCCACACCAGCACGCAGCTCGTGCCGAAATGGCTCCAACTCAACGACATCCTGCGAAATGGCCGCCCTGCGCGTAGCGTCAACGACGAAAACGAAGGCGCAACCTTCTTTCACGCATTCGTCGAAGACATCTTCCCAATGAGTTACCCCTCCGCCCAGGCGCTGGCCGATACTCTTGACATCGCCTCGGCGGCACAACCGGTCCGGGTTCTCGATCTCGCTGCCGGCTCCGGCGTCTGGAGCATCGCGCTCGCCCAGCGTTCCCCGCACGTCACCGTCACCGCCGTCGACTGGCCCGGAGTCCTCGACGTCACGCTGAAAGTGGCCTCCCGCTTCGGCCTCGAAGAGCGCTACACCTTTGTTCCCGGTGATCTCGACTCCGCTGATTTCGGCCACGGGCATAACATCGCCACCCTCGGCCACATCCTCCATAGCGAAGGAGAAGCCGCCAGCCGCGCGCTCCTCAAGAAGACCTACGAAGCCCTCGCGCCCGGAGGCACAATCGCCATCGCCGAGTTCCTCGTCGAGGAGGGCCGCAACGGCCCGCCCGTGGCGCTCATCTTCGCCGTCAACATGCTCGTCAATACCGACGAAGGCGACACCTTCTCCTTCCCGGAAATCCAAGGCTGGCTCGAAGAGGCCGGCTTCGTCGACGTCCGCACCGTTCCCGCTCCCGGCCCGTCGCCGCTCATCCTGGCCAACAAGCCAAAGGCCTGACGGCCTAACCGATCAAATCCAGCGTAGCCCGCATCATGTCCTCGGCCACGTGCGCCGTCTTCACGTTCGCGGCGTTCTCGTTCTTCGCTTCAATCAGCGCCACCGCTTCGTCGCTCAGGTTCACCGCATCCGGCGGCTGAGCCACCGGCCACTGCGCAATCCGCGACGCAGCCGTATTCAGCCGCTCGGTCGCATCGCTTATGCCCGCCAGGGCCGAGTAGATAGCGCTCATGAAGACTCCTGTTCGCTACCCTCATCGGTCGCCGGTGCGGGTTCTTGAGCGAATACCGCCTCCGCCATCGCAAACTTCAGCCGGTCGATGTTCTGCCCCGTCGCACTCGAGATCGCCAAAAACTCCAACCCCTGTTCCTCCGCCAACTCACGCACCCGCTCCACCGTCTCCTCGTCCCGCGCAGCGTCGCATTTCGAAGCCACCAGGATCATCCGCTTCGCCGCCATCGCCGGACTGAACGAACCCAGCTCCTGCATCACGACATGAAAATCGTCCACCGGGTCCCGCCCCGAAGCGTCCGACACATCCACCAGGTGTACCAGCAGCCGCGTCCGCTCCACGTGCCGCAGGAACTGCATCCCCAACCCATGCCCCTCGTGCGCGCCCTCGATCAGCCCCGGAATATCGGCCACCACATACGTCCGCTCCCCCGCCTCCACCACGCCCAGGTTCGGCACCAGCGTCGTGAACGGGTAATCCGCAATCTTTGGCTTCGCCGCCGAAATCCGCGAAATGAGAGTCGATTTGCCCACGTTCGGAAATCCCACCAGCCCCACATCGGCCAGCAGCTTGAGCTCCAGCCGCAGCCTCCGCTCCTCGCCCGGCTTGCCGTCCTCGTGCTCGGTCGGCGCCTGGTGCGTCGGCGTCGCGAAGTGCTGATTCCCTCTCCCGCCCCGTCCGCCCCGCGCCACCACAAACCTTTCACCCGCGTGCGCAAAATCGTGCAGCACCTCGCCTGTCGCTTCGTCGTAAACCACCGTGCCCGGAGGCACCGGAAGCTCAATGCCCGCCCCGTCGCGCCCCGTGCGGTTGCTCCCTTCCCCGTGCCGCCCCCGCTCGGCCTTGTGCTCGGGATTAAAACGGAAATGGAGCAGCGTGTTGTGGTGCGAACTCGCCACCATCACCACCTCGCCACCCCGCCCGCCGTCGCCGCCGCTCGGCCCTCCCCGCGGAACAAACTTCTCCCGCCGGAACGCCACGCAGCCGTTCCCGCCGTCCCCGGCCTTCACCCAGATCCGTACTTCGTCGATAAACATGAAAAACCGCGGCCAAATACACGAATGGCCGCCCGCCTTTCGAGCGCGCGGCCAACGCCAAACCCAAAAATGAAAAAACTAGGAAACCGCTTCCGCGCGGATGCTGACGAACTTGCCCATCCGGCCGCGGTCGCGAAACTCCACAATGCCCGGCGTCTTGGCGAACAACGTGTCGTCCTTGCCCCGGCCCACGTTCTCACCCGGCTTGATCCGCGTGCCGCGCTGCCGGACCAGAATCGATCCGCCCGTCACAAGCTCGCCGCCGAACCGCTTCACACCTAGCCGCTGCGCGTTCGAATCGCGCCCGTTCTTGGAACTGCCTAACCCTTTTTTATGCGCCATGACGTCTCTTCAACCTAAACCAGAATCTCACCCACCGTCACCGCCGTGTAGTTCTGGCGATGCCCGATCGTGCGCTTGTACTGCTTCTTGCGCTTGAACTTGAATACCAGCAACTTATCGCCCCGGCCATGCCCGGCGATCGTGCCCTTCACCCGGGCCTGCTTCACCGCATCGCCCGCAATCAATTCGTTCGAATCGCCGAAAACCGCAACCACGCGATCGAACTCCACCTCCTGGCCCGGTTCCCCGGCCAGCGTCTCTACCTGGATCGTATCGCCCGGCGACACACGGTACTGCTTTCCACCCGTCTCGATTACCGCTTGCATATCTCCACCTGATTCTGTCGGTTGCAGCCGAAATGTGATGCGTTAAGTGCTGCGTTGAAAGAAGCCGCGTTCGCCTTCGCCCGGAAAGCGCACTACGCCACCAGCACGAACCGCCTCAATCTCCTATGTTATCCCGTCCGCGCCCTTCGCGCAACGCACCCCCACCTCACACCACCTGCCGCTTCCACCCGCCTCGCCGGAACATCGTCACCGCCACCACCGCGAACACCGACGCCGCTATCGCCACCGCCCAGAACACCCCGCCCGGCCCGAACCCCAACGGAAACGCCAGCGCCCACGCCAGCGGCATCTGCAGCGCCCAGTTCGTCCCCAGGCTGATCGCCGTCGGCGTCCACGTGTCCCCCGCGCCGTTGAACGCCTGCACCGTCACCATGCCCCACGCGTAGAAAATGTACCCGTAGCTGATCACCCGCAGCGCCCGCGCCGCCACCACAACCACACCCGCCTCCGGCGTAAACACGCTCACCAGCGGCCGCGCCATCGTCACAAACCCCACCGCCACCAGCCCCAGAGCTTCCACATCGCCG
>JAJYKC010000095.1 GCA_021788955.1 Acidobacteriota bacterium | reverse complement strand
AGGCAATATTATCTTAAATACAAGCATGGTGGGCCATTTTATGCATGTCTACCTTTTAGAGATCAAAAACGCCCTTAACCCGATAATTCCTCAGGGGTTACGTCAGAACATCAGAGGTGAACATCCGCTACACTACATTTGCGGCTGAATTCGAGGCGGTCGGGGAGGCTGTCGAAGGCGTTCCAGCGGTTTCTTCAAGGCTTCGCTCTTGATCACGGCTGGACCATGGACGGCACCGCCGACCTCTGCCGCCTGCTGCGCCTTCCTGGCACTTACAACCGGAAACAGCGCGAACCCGTTTCGGTACGGTACGAGGTGATCGAGGACGGCCGCCGCTATAATCCGTCCGACTTCGAGGAATTCTTGGAACTCGAAGCCGATCCCGAACTAAAGGCGCATGTACAGGGTCCCGCGCCCGAGCAGCCGCGGGCCGATTTCCGCCGCGTGCTCGCCGGCTGCCCGTGGATGCGCCACTGCAAAGACAATGCAGCGAACCTGCCGGAACCGGATTGGTATCGCATGTTGTCCGTTGTGGCCCGCTGCCAGGACGGTGCCGCTATCGCCCACGAATTGAGCAAACCGTATCCGAAGTACAGCGAGGTGGAGACCAACGAGAAGCTGAAGCAGGCGACGAAGGCGTCGGGTCCTGCCACCTGCGCCTTTGTCGAGCATGACCTCGGGGGCGGCGCTTACTGCGGCCAGTGTAATCATCTCGGCAAGATCAAAAGCCCGATCGTGCTCGGCATGCCGAAACGGTCGCGGCGCAAAAGCGAGGAGCACGCGCCGCAGCCGTCCGCGAGCGGGCTGCCGAACATCCAGGCGACCAACCGTCAGTTGCGCGACGTGACCCGCGACAGCCTGGCCGCCTTGCAAGTCTTCAACGCCACGCCGACGCTGTTCATTCGGGCGGGCAATCCCGTCTGCGTTCACAAGGAGGAGAGTGGGCGGCACATTATCGCGGAAGCTACCGACAGGATCATCCGCAACCGCCTGACCCGGTCCGCCGACTACTACGAGATCACGAAGGAAGGCGTGAAGAACTGCCCGCCGCCGATGGACGTGGTGAAGGATATGCTGGCGCTGCCGCCGCTGGAGTGGGGTTTCCCGGCGCTCCAGGGCATCATCGAGGCGCCTGCGCTCCGGGAGGACGGCACCATCATCTCCACGCCCGGCTACGACGAGCAGAGCCGTCTCTTCTTCGCGCCCGCCGACGGGCTCGATGTTCCCGAGATTCCGGAGTACCCGACCGCCGACCACATCGACGTAGCGGTGGACATGATCACCGAAGTCATCGCGGACTTCCCCTTCGTGGACAACGCCAGCCGCGCGAACGCCATCGCCTCGATGCTCACGCCCGTCTGCCGCCCGGCGATCAAGGGGCCGACGCCGCTGGCGCTGTACGACGCCACCACGCAGGGCACCGGCAAGACTTTGCTGTCGGAAGTCGTGTCGCTGATCACCAGCGGGCGCGAAGGCGCGCTGTTCTCCGCGCCGCGCGATGCGGAGGAATGGCGCAAGCAGTTGACCTCCGTGCTGCGCGAGGGCTCCACCGTGGTGGTTATCGACAACGTCAATTACCGCCTGGATTCGGGCGACCTGTGCAAAGCGTTGACGGAGACCACTCACGGCGACCGCATCCTGGGTCAATCGCAAACGCTCAACCTGCCCGTCCGCTGCGCCTGGATCGCCACCGGCAACAACATCCAGCTGGGTGGCGACATGCCCCGCCGCTGTTACTGGATTCGCATGGACGCCAAATGCTCGAAGCCATTCCAGCGCACCGGCTTCAAGCACAAGCGCCTGAAGGAATACGTGCTGAGGCACCGTGGTGAACTGCTGGCCGCTCTGCTTACGCTGGCGAGGGCGTGGTTCGTCGCCGGAAGGCCCGAGCCCAGCATCACGCCGGTGGGCAGCTTCGAGGACTGGTCCGTCATCGTCGGCGGCATTCTCCAGCGCGCCGGCGTCGACGGCTTTCTGGCCAACTCCGACCAGTTGTACGAGCAGGCCGACATCGACACCGTTCAGTGGGAGGCGTTCCTGAAGACGCTCGACGCCACCTTCTACAGCGAGCCGTTCACGGTATCGCAAGTGTGGGAGCGGATGAACGACCGCACCTGGAACGAGTCCACCAGGCGCAGCGACCTGTCCGACCGTGCTGAGGCATTGCGGGCGGCGCTGCCGGACTTCATCGCGCAGGCCATGGACCGCGAGGGCTTCTTCAAACAGCGCCTTGGCTTCGCCTTGGGCGAGCGCCTCGGCCGCCGCTACGGCGATTCCCAGGTGCGGATCGAACGCGATGTCCACGACCGCCATGGGAAGGTGGCGCGGTGGAAGGTGGTTCTGAATGACTGAAACACGCGCTATCCCCGCGAAATTGCGGGGAAAGGAAACAGTTATCCCCGCAGGTTATGTCTTTGAGAACAAAACGACTGCGGGGATAGCGGGGATAAGACCCAACCCATACGCGTGGAGAGACATGAATTTCGTGTGGCGCGTATGTGCTGCACGCGTTATTGACATGCTCAGATTCGTGTGGGCCGGGAGCTATCCCCGCTTTCCCCGCAGACCGCGTGTTTTCATGGCGTTAGGCTGCGGGGATAGGACGCGCCATCGCCACCATCCTCCTGGCGACCACCGGCGTCGGGACCCCTTCGGCGCGCCGGGCCGCGGGTAAAACGATTGCACGCTGGCCGCAGCGGCTGCGCCGAAAAACAGGTTTATTGGTTGATGTACGAGCTATCGCCCGTGGAAGATCAGCTTCAGGTTGGGTACGCCTAGGAAGTGGCTGCCGTTATGCGTGACCAGTGGGACGTCGTAGAGCAACGCCGTGGCTGCGATCCAGGCATCCGCCGTCTCGATCCTGCGCCCGGCTGCCTGGGCGGCGACCATCACCTCGGCCCACTTCCGGCAGAGGTCCGGGCTGGACGGTACAACCGTGAACCGTGCGATGAAAAGGTGCAGCCAGTGAAGACGCTGAGAACTCCATCGGTACAACAGCGCCCAACGCTCAAGCTCGGCCACGGTCATAAAGGAGATGCCGCCGGCGCGCCCGGCCACATCCGCATCATAGAGTTGCCCGATGGGGTGATTTTTGAAGAGGAAAGAAAGAACGTCGGTATCGACGATGATCTCGGTCATGCAGCCGGGTCGATCCGCTTTCGGCCGCGCCATTCGTAGAGCGTCTCCAAGAACTCCTCGATGGATTCCTCTTCGGGCCAGAAGTCGCCGTGCAGCACGGAGACGTCGGTGATAGGTCCAGTGCCCTGCTCGGCCATGAGTTGCTCGAACGAGGGGTGCCCGGAGGAGGCATAGGGGACAGTCGCAGGCGGTTTTTCCGGCCCACGGTCCTTTTGCTTGCGGTTCACTTCGGCCACAATTTCACCTCGCCACCTCAAGTATACCAATCGGAAACCTAAACCCATGAACGATAACCAGATTCTGATGACGCAGGCGCAATACGCGCGCCACAGGAACAAGAGCCCGCAGTACATCGCCAAACTGGCGAAGGCGGGCGTCCTGGTGATGCGCGGCCGACTGGTGGACGCGGTCGCTTCCGACGCCGTGCTGGACGACAAGCCGGCAGAGAGAGCCGCGCCCGAAAGCCAGCAGCCGCCGACCAGTTACGCGCAGGCCAAACTGGCCGACATGGTGTTCCGGGCGAAACTGCGCCGCCTGGAATTCGAGACCCGCCAGGGCAAGTTGATTGAGGCCGCCATCGTGAAGGAGCGTTGGGCGGCGATCCTGGTGGTGCTGAAGGAACGCATCCTGGCCGTGCCGGACAAGCTGGCACCCGAGCTGACCGCCCTTACCGACGAGCGGCAGACGCGGGATGCGTTGAAACGCGAGATGAATGCTCTGCTGAAAGCGATCCACTCGGACATCCAGTATGCGCGTTGAAGAAATCCAAATGCTGGTAGCGGACGTTGTTCTGCCGCCGCCCGACGTTACCGTGTCGCAGTGGGCCGACGACAACCGCCGGCTGAGTTCCGAGTCCGCGGCAGAGCGCGGCGAGTGGCGCACCGACCGGGCGCCATACCAACGGGCGATCATGGACGCCTTGAGTCCGAGCCATCCGTGCGAGCAGGTTGTGCTGATGAGCGGGGCGCAGTTGGGCAAGACCAGCATCCTGGAGAACTTCATCGGCTACATCATCGACCTGGATCCCGGCCCGGTCCTGCTGGTCCAGCCGCGCGAGGCCGATTGCGAAGCGTTTTCGAAGGATCGCTTGGCGCCCATGCTGCGGGACTGCGCCACCCTGCGCGGCAAGGTCGCCGACGCGCGCAGCCGGGACGCCAACAACACCATCCTGCACAAGAAGTTCACGGGCGGGAGCATCACCATGTCCGCCGCCAGTTCGCCGGCCGGACTTGCCATGCGCAGTATCCGGTACTGCCTCCTGGACGAGGTGGACCGCTATCCGGCGAGCGCCGGCGGCGAGGGCGATCCGGTGAACCTCGCTATCACCCGTACGGCGAACTTCTGGAACCGCAAGATCGTGCTGTGCTCCACGCCCACGGTGAAGGGCGCTTCCCGGATCGAGGCGGCCTGGCTGGAATCGAACCAGCAGATGTACTGGGTGCCGTGTCCGAACTGCGGCACACAACAGGTGCTGCGCTGGGCCAACGTGGAATGGCCCGAAGGCGATCCGGAGAAGGCGCAGTACCGCTACCTCGCCGGCAATGAGGGCGTGCAGGTTGAGACGCGCGCCGGGTTCGAAGTTGACGGCGTGCAGATCCGTGCCCGTCTCGACTTCGGCGCGGGCGCGTTGGACTTCCGCGGCGTTTACGCCAACCCCGGAGCGTAGTCATGGCGCTCACGCTTACCGAGTTGCAGTCTATGCGGGATGCGCTGGTGACCGCGATCGGGAGCGGCACGTTTCACATCCAGTTCGAGGGCCGCGCCATCACGTACCGCAGTGTGGTCGAGATGCAGGCGGCCCTCACGACCATCAACAAGGAAATCGAGATGGCGGGCGGCGGCAGCATGTCGCCGCGCCAGATTGTGATTACACCGAAAGGAATCTGACCAATGAAGAATTTCGTCCAGAAGGAAAACACCATTACGGTGGCGGCGCCCGCCGACGTCACCAGCGGGCAGTTGGTCGTGGTCGGCTCCATTGTGGGCGTGGCGGCGTTCGATGCCGCGACCGGCGCTGACGTGGAGGTCACGGTGGAGGGCGTTTTCGAGTTGTCGAAGGTCACCACAGACGTGATCGGGCAGGGCGACAAGCTGTACTGGGACTCCGGCCAGGCCAAGCTCACGAAGACGGCGGGCACCGGCAGCAAGCCCATGGTGGGCGTGGCCACGGCTGCCGCCGGCAACGGCGTCACCACCGTGAACTGCCTGCTGATGCCCACCGCGCAGACCGGCCCGGCGTAGGCAGACGGCTATCTATAAATCTTTTATAGATGGCCGCGGCCTCCGCGACGGGCGCGAAGCACCACCGTATCATCAAAATTTTCCATGATGCCCGGCGCACCGGGCAACAGGCGGCCACTTCAAAAGTTTTGAAGTGGCCATTTCCATTTTGGCCAGAACACTTCGAGGGGACATGATCGACACGAAAGACCAGACGCCGGTGATGACGCTGAAGCAGGCCGCCGCCTACTTGCAGATCTCCAAGGCGCACCTGTCCAACGTGATCAACGGCAAGGTTCCGGAGGTGCAGCCGCTCCGCTGCTTCCGGGTGGGGCGTCGGATCCTCATCAAGCGGGAGTGGGTGGACGAGTGGATGGAGTCCACCGACCTGGAGGCCATCCGGTAATGGTATTATCCGGGTCGTGCCAAGAGTCAACGCCTTCGACGCAGGAAAGAGGCAAGAAAATGCGTCGAAAGCGTTTCCAGAAGGGCAGCCTGCAAAAACGCAAGCACGGGAAGAAATCCGTGTGGGTGGCCTTCTGGTGGGAGGACGGCAGCCGGCGCTCCAGCGTGCTGGGGACCTGCTCGCAGATGACGCAGAGCGAAGCGGAAGCGGCTCTGGCGGACATCCTTCGTCCGATCAACTCTGGCGTGTCCACGGGGCCGAGGCCGGTCTACACCTTCGAGAAGTTCGTGACGGAGCAGTATCTGCCGTTCTACCGCAAGGGGTGGAAGGAATCGACCGCGGGCACGTCGGAGCAGATCGTGACGAAACATCTGGTCCCCGAACTCGGGGATCGATTGCTCCAGGTCATCAGCCGGGAAGACTTGCAGAAGGTTCTCGACGGCAAGGCCAAGAAGTTGTCGTACAGCGTGGTGGCCCACATCCGTTGGTTCCTGAACGCGATCTTCAAGCTGGCGCTCTCAGATGGTTGCATCGGGAGCAACCCGGCGGCCGAACTCATTATTCCCAAGAAGTGCAAGGCCGGGCGCGACATGCGTCCGCTGACCATAGAGGAGGTGAACAAGTACCTGGAGGTCTTCGACCTCCGCGAGAAGTTGATCGCAAGGCTCGCGATTTTCGAAGGGATGCGCCCGGGCGAGATTCTGGCGCTCCGGTGGAAGTCGGTCACCAACGAGACTATCACGGTGGCCGAGCGCGTCTACAAGCGGGCGCTCAACACACCGAAGAACGGCAAGACCCGCGAAGGCGCGATCTCCGACGGCACGCTCGAGTTGATGAAGGAGTGGGCCGGGCTGGCGCAGGACCCGTCCCCCGATGGGTTCGTGTTCCCCTCGGAGAAAGTGGTGACGCCGCTGTCGCTGGACAACCTGTGGCGGCGGTACATGTTCCCGACGCTGGACAAGATCGGCCTGGGATGGGCGTCGTTTCAAGTGTTGCGCAAGACCAACGCCAGCCTGTCCAAGAAGGCGGGCGTCGATCCCAAGGTCGCCTCGGACCAGAGGGGCCACGGACTCGGCGTCAGCCTGGAGGTCTACACCAGTTCGGATTTGGAGCAGAAGCGAGCCGCACTCAAGGCTCTCGAAGCCGCCGTGCTTCGGAAGCCAAAACCGCAACCGCAGCAGCCGTCAGAATTGGCGAAGTCGGCTTAATGGAGTAAACGGAATTTCGAGGGATCGGTGGGCTATCCCAAATTGGCTGTAACTGCTAGAAAACATGGAGCGGGAGACGGGACTCGAACCCGCGACGTCCAGCTTGGGAAGCTGGCATTCTACCACTGAATTACTCCCGCATCAACAACTTAGCAAGCAGCGTTGGCTCCAATTGGCTCCATGTCGCAACTGCACACTCAAGCTGCGGCCTTCGAGAGGCTTCATTCAGGATACCACTACTACCAACGAACTGCCTCCAAGGTGAGCCTTGTCTCGTGTTGTCTCATGCCAGATGAGCCTGGAGAGGCGAGGCGAAGCGGCGCTGGACGGATTGCGAGAGTTCGGGAAGATTGTCCTTCAGGCGCGCGACCGCTGGAATGCCGGCCCGATCGGCGGTGTGTAAGAACGGAGCGGTGGCGTAGCCGCCATCCATCCATCACCAGATAATCGGCAAAACGCGGCCCCGCCTCCTTCCTGGCGCGAGCGAGAAGACGCTGGCCGGCAGCGTACTCGCTGTCGCCCAGGCCATAGGGCTCAGCATCGAAGGGCAAAGATAACCCGGCGCTCACCACACTGATCGCGGCAAATTTGTGCGGATACCCGGTCCCCTCGGGGCTGGTGTTGTACTGGGGCCGGCACAGAGGGTCGCCCCTGGTGGGTACAGTCCCCGCGATCACCGGCTGAGGACGGCCATCGCCGGGTTGGTGAAGGGTATCCGTCAAGCCAACCCCATTCTTGACAGGCGGCCCGCGCTGGATTACGCGCGCCTGGCCGCCCAGGCCAGCGGCGTGAACTCCGCGATCTTTTGAATTG
>JAJYKC010000094.1 GCA_021788955.1 Acidobacteriota bacterium | reverse complement strand
CTTTGCCGTTTTGCGGATCGCAGTAGCGGTAGAAATACCAGGACGAGTCGACGAAGGTGTCCATGGTGTCGGTTTCGCGGCGGGCGCCGGCGCCGCAGGCCGGGCAGTTGACGCGGGTGAAGCTATCGGAGGCGGAGAGCGGCGAACTGCCGCGGCCGGTGATCGTGACATCGAGCGGGAGCACGACCGGCAGGTCTTTCTCCGGCACGGGCACGACGCCGCATTTGGGGCAGTGGATGACGGGGATGGGCGTGCCCCAGTAACGCTGGCGCGAGACGCCCCAATCCTTGAGGCGGTACGTGATGGCGGGCTCGCCGAAGCCCTCGGCGCGGGCTTTTTCGCCCATGCGGCGGCGGGCTTCTTCGCTTGAGAGGCCGCTCCACTCGCCGGAGTTTTCTACAACGCCGTCGCCGGTGAAAGCTTCGGTGGCGGTAGCCGGCAAAGCGCCGTCCACAGGCCGGATCACCGGGCGGATGGGGATGCCATACGTGGTGCAGAACTCGAAGTCGCGCTCGTCGTGCGCGGGGACGGCCATGATGGCGCCGGTGCCGTAGCCGGTGAGGACGAAGTTGCCGATCCAGACCGGGACGCGCTCGCCGCTGAAGGGGTTGATCGCGTATTGGCCGGTGAACAGGCCTTCTTTTTTGATGTCGCCCGGGTCCTGGCGGGCGCGCGAGTCGATCATCTGCTCGCGCGCGGCCTCGAGTTGCGGGTCCACCGAGGCGGCGAGAGGATGCTCCGGCGCGAGGATGACGCACGTCGCGCCGAAGATCGTGTCGATGCGGGTGGTGAAGACGCGGATCTTGTGATCCGAATTTTCCAGGGCGAAGTCGACCTCAGCGCCTTCGCTGCGGCCGATCCAGTTACGCTGCATGGTGAGCACGCGCTCGGGCCAGCCGGTTTCGATTTCGCGCATGTCGTTGAGCAGTTCTTCGGCGTAGGCGGTGGTCTTCAGGAACCACTGCTCGAGGGCGCGCTGTTCGACAGGGGTGGTCTCATGGCGCCAGCAGCAGCCGTTCACCACCTGCTCGTTGGCCAGAACGGTGGCGCATTCCGGGCACCAGTTGACGAGCGCCTTCTTGCGGTAGGCGAGGCCGCGCTCGAGCATCTTGAGGAAGAACCACTGGTTCCAGCGGTAGTATTCCGGCTCGCAGGTGGCGAATTCGCGCGCCCAGTCGTAGGCGAAGCCGATGCGCTTCATCTGGCGCCTCATCTCGGCGATGTTAGAGACGGTCCATTCGTGGGGATGGCGCCCGCGCTGGATTGCTGCGTTTTCCGCCGGCAGGCCGAAAGCGTCCCAGCCCATTGGATGGAGCACGTCGTAGCCGCGCATCCACATATAACGGGCGAGCGCGTCACCGATGGAGTAGTTGCGCACGTGGCCCATGTGGAGGCGTCCGCTCGGGTAAGGGAGCATCTCGAGCACGTAGTACTTCGGGCGGCCGGACGCAGGGTCAGCGCGGTAAAGCGCGGGATCGCTCCAGCGCTCCTGCCACTTCGGTTCGATCTGTTGCGGGTCGTACTGCGTTTCGCTCATTCGGGTCTTTTCGTTTCCGCCGCGGGCGGATCAGGGGTTGGAATGTTGCGGTGTGAACACCGCCATATATTGATTGTCGGAGGAGCGTTCGCTTTCCGAGACGAGGGAGAAGCCGTTGGAATCCACTTCCTTGATCACGTCGGGCTTGTCGAGACGAATGTGATTGCTGCCGAAGGATTTGTGGAAGTCGACCAGGAAGAGCCTGCCGCCGGGCTTGAGCGCGTTCGAGATGCCGGCGAGCATCTGGCCCGGGTAGTTGAAGTGATGATAGACCTCGAGCAGGAGAACGGCGTCGAGGGAGTGCGCGGGCAGTTTCGGGTCGGTTTGCGTGCCCAGGATGAACTCGACGTTAGTGAGGTTGCGCTCGTTGGCGCTGGCGCGGGCTTTGTCGAGGAAGTCCGGGTAGATGTCTTCGGCGAATACCTTGCCCGAGGGGCCGACGGCTTCGGAGAGATACGGCAGCATGTAGCCGATGCCGGTGCCGACGTCGGCAACCGAATCGCCGGGCTTGAGGTTCATGGCGGCGATGATGTCATGAGGGTGCTGCTGCGCGTCGCGGTTCGCCGAGCCGAGGCCCTTGGCGACGTTTGCGCGCTGCTCGGGCGTCTGGTAGCCCTTATTGGCATTGGTGGCCACCTGCGCCGCGAGCACGCAAGCGGCGAGTGCGAAGGCCGCGGCGAGGCGGGTGAATCTCATAATCCGGCTTCCATGGGCAGCGCCAGCGGCGCGTCGACCAGGAAGTCCTGGGTGGCCATTTCGGCGACGGCTTCGCGGATGGCGGCTTCGGTGGCCGGCTGGACGGTGATGACGAACGGGAGGTCGCGCCAGTTTTCGCTGGGGATTTGCAGCACAGCGTCAAGACTGATGCCGCGCGAGGCGAGCACGGTTGCCAGGCGGGCGATGATGCCGGGGCGGTCCTCCACGCGGAAGCGGAGGAAATAGGCCGAGTGGTGAGCGGTGACCGAGATGGGCTGATATTCGCCGAGCCGCTCGTGAGCAAACGGGGAAACGCGATCCGGGCTGCCGGAGCGGATTTCGCGCGCCACGCGCATGAGGTCGCTGACGACGGCGACGCCGGTGGGCAGCGGTCCCGCGCCGCGGCCATAGTAGAAGGTGTCCTGGCCGTACCGGCCGCGCACCCAGATGGCGTTGTAGGAGCCACGCACACTGGCCAGAATGGTCGAGCGCGGTATGAGCGCGGGGCGCACGCTGAGAAGTAAGCCCTTCTCGCTCTGACGGGCCGAGCAGATCAGGCGGATCGTGTAGTCGAGTTGGTGGGCGTATTGGAAGTCCACCGGCGTGATGCGGCGGATGCCTTCGGTGTAGATGTCGGAGGGCTCGATGCGTTCGCCGAACGCCAGAGCGGTGAGGATGGCTAGTTTCGAGCGGGCGTCGAAGCCGTCGATGTCGGCGCTAGGGTCGGCTTCCGCGTAGCCGAGGCGCTGGGCTTCGGCGAGCACTGCTTCAAACGGCGTGCCGTGCTGCTCGATCTCGGTGAGGATGTAGTTGCATGTGCCGTTGAGGATGCCGAACAGCGAGGTGACGCGGTCGCCCGCGATCCCTTCGCGGAGCACGGCGAGGATGGGGATGCCTCCGGCGACGCTAGCCTCGATGGCGAGATTCACGTTAGCGGCGATGGAGCGGTCCCATATATCGGCTCCGTGAAGCGCGAGCAACTCTTTGTTCGCCGTGACCACGGATTTGCCGTGCGCGATGGCGGCATCGATGATTTCGCGCGCCACGCCGCAGCCGCCGATGAGTTCCGCAACAATTTGAACATCGGGGTGGGAGACGACCTCGCGCCAATCGGCTGTCACAAGGGTATCCGGGGCGAGCCGCGGCAACGTGAGTTTCGCCACGCCGCGGCTGCAGACCGCGCGGACGTTGAGCCGGAAACCGAGTTTGGCGCCGATGGAATCCGCGTTTTCCGTTAAGATTCGCAGGGTTCCCGCGCCGACGTTGCCGAGTCCGATCAACCCGGCGTTAACTTCTTGCATACTCTGTCATTATTCCAGTTGGCGCCGGCTTACCGCAGCGCGCCCGGCAAAACGCGGCCGAAAGCGCCACTGGGGGCTTCGACGTGGAACAGGTCGGCGAGCGTGGGGGCGATGTCGTTGACGATGACATCGTCGTGGTGCACGCCGGGGACGATGCCCGCGCCGTAGAGAAGGATGGGCACATGCCGGTCGTAGCCATAGGGAGTGCCGTGCGTGGTGCCGCGGGGCGTATAGAGGAAGTAGGGTTCCGGTAGAACGAAGACATCGCCGGAGCGCGGGCCGTAGAAGCCGTTGCGCATGGCCCGGCTGATGGTATCCCCGGAGTCGATGCCGGCGAGCAGGTCGTCGCGGGTATAGACGCGGGCGACGTGCGGCGAAGCGAGGGCAGCGTTGGCGGCGATGCGGCGCGCCTCGGCGGGGTTGGCGTGGTGGGAGGCGAGCGTCGCCAGGTCGAGATAAATTTCACCGGGGCTGCTCGATGCGACCCAATGGCCGGCGCCGTAATGCGCGGTGAGGGCGTCGTTGACGGAGGCGATGAGGCTGAACCAGTTCAGCCGGCCGCCGGGCATCTTGCGCCCGGTGTTGACTTCGGGCACAGGCGCGACACCGTGGTCCGCAGTGAGGACGACGACGTAGCGGCCGGCGCCAACGTGTGCATCGAGGAAGGTGAAGAGCGAGCCGATGATGCGGTCCGTGCGGATGCTGATGTCGCGGACGCGCGTCGAGTCCGGACCCCAGGCGTGGCCGACGTAATCGTTGGAGGAGAAGCTGATGGTGAGAACGTCGGTGCCCGGGTGGGTGCCGAGTTTCTCGCCGGCGATAGCGCCCTCGGCGAATTTTTCGAGCATCTCGTTGCCGAAGGGCGTGGCGGCGATGGCGCCGCAAGAAGTGGCGCGGTCCGTCGAGGCGTAGACGCAGAACGGCGGGTCCGCCGGTTTCGCGTCGAGGGCGCGCCACGATTTTCCTTTGTAAGGCGCGTCGGCGCCAGCGGCATCGAACTGTTCCACCCAGTCCGGCAGCGCGGAGAAATAGTAGGTGCTGCTGACGAAATGGCCGGTGGAGTCGTCGAACCAGTAAGCGCCGTCGGCCATGTGGCCGCTGGGCAGAATCGAGGCCCGGTCCTTGATCGAGACGCCGATGACCTTGGTCGTAACGCCGGCGATTTTCATCTCGTCGCCCACGGTGCTGACCAGAAGGCGACGCGGCGATGAGCCTTTCGCACCGGGCTTACCGCCGAGCAGCGTGGTGTCCGGGTCGCTGACGCTGGTGACGTCATGCCCGCTGGCGCGGTCGAACCACTCGTTGCCGATAATGCCGCTCACCGACGGCGTCGCGCCGGAAAGAAATGTCGAGTGTCCGATGGCGGTGACGGTAGGAACGTGGATATAGTGTGCGTTGGTGTAGAAGGCGCCGCCGCTGAGCATGCGTTTGAAGCCGCCGGTGTAGCTGGCAGCGAAGCGCGTTAAGTAGTCGTAGCGGAACTGATCGATGACGATGGCGACAAGAAGCTTCGGGCGCGGGGCGGGGGGTTGCGGCGCGGCGAACAGCGCAGAGGCGCACAATACGAAACAGAAGATTCGCTTCATAGGATGAATGAGTAGTGAGTATTTAGCGTATCGCAATGGCGTATGATTACCGGTTGCAGCGTAGCGCGAGTACAATCGCAAGGAGGTAAACGGCCCGGAACGGGTTCGAGAGCCAGATGAATATTTCCGTGAAAGGCGAGTATGCGCTCCAGGCGATGTTCGACCTGGCCGAGCGTGCGGGAGGCGAACCGGTGAAGATCGGCGCGATCGCGCGCCGCTGGAAAATCCCGCAGAAGTTCCTGGAGTTGATTCTGGCGGGCCTGAAGCAGGGAGGTTTCGTCGAGTCGCGGCGCGGGGCGGAGGGCGGCTATCTGCTGGCCCGGGGGCCCGAGTCGATCACCGTCGGCGAAGTGCTGCGTTACGTGGAGGGACCCAAACTGCAGCGGGCTGCGCCGGGTAAGGCGGACGACCCTCTCTCCGTCATGTGGGGCGAAGTGGATCGCGCGATTTCGACCGTGATCGACCAAACGTCGTTCTCGGATCTCATCCGAAGCTGGCGCGAGCGGCAAAGCCGCTATGTGCCGAGCTTTGATATTTGAACTGCGGAAGTCCCAACAACAGGGAGCGACAGAATGATCTTCGACGATAATTCGCTCAGCATCGGGCGCACGCCGCTCGTGAAGCTGAATCGGGTGACCGCCGGCGCGCATGCCACGGTGCTGGCCAAGATTGAAGGGAGAAACCCGGCGTATTCGGTGAAGTGCCGGATCGGTGCTTCGATGATTTGGGACGCCGAAGAACGCGGCGTGCTCGGGCACGGCAAGCACTTGATCGAGCCGACGAGCGGCAACACGGGCATCGCGCTGGCCTTCGTCGCGGCGGCCCGCGGCTACCCGATCACGCTGGCGATGCCGGAGACCATGTCGATGGAGCGCCGGAAGGTCTTGAAGGCGTTCGGCGCGAACCTGATGCTGACACCGGGCTCGGAAGGGATGGCGGGCGCGATCCGCCGTTCGGAGGAACTGGTTGCCTCCGACCCAAGCCGCTACGTGCTCCTGCAGCAGTTCCGCAATCCGGCCAATCCGGAGATCCACTTCCGTACGACGGGCCCGGAGATTTGGGAAGACACCAAGGGAGCCGTGGATGTGCTCGTGTCGGGCGTCGGGACCGGTGGGACGATCACGGGAGTGTCGAGATACATCAAGAACGAGCAGCGCAAGGCGATTACGTCGGTCGCTGTCGAACCGGTGGCGAGTCCGGTGATCACGCAGAAGTTGAACGGCGAACCGCTGAAGCCGGGGCCGCATCGGATTCAGGGGCTCGGCGCGGGATTCATTCCCGACACGCTGGACCTTTCGTTTGTCGATCGAGTGGAAAAGATCGCGGACGACGAAGCGATCGAGATGGCGCGGCGCCTGGCGCGCGAGGAAGGGATTCTTTCGGGGATCTCGTGCGGCGCGGCGGCGGCAGTGGCCGTGCGGATTGCGAAAGAGTCCGAGATGAGGGGCAAGACGATCGTGGTGATCCTGCCAGACTCAGGCGAACGGTACCTGTCGAGCGTGCTGTTTGAGAACGATTAGCGTTCTGGAAAAGAGAAAAGGCGGATGTCGACACGGCCTGAGCCGGTGGCATCCGCCCGCGTAACGGGGACTTGTACAGAAAGCGATGGAAGCGGGCCGGATGTTACACCCTGAATCGATTTTTCAGACACTTTTTTCAGCGCCCAAGAAGTGAAATCGTGCTTACATTTTCAGAGAAACGACGACAAACCTGGTTGGCTTTTGCAGCGCTCCTCGGAGCGGCGGGATCGCTTCGCGCCTCCGATGCGGCTTCGGTGGGCATGGACGCAGCGAGGCTGCGGATAATTGATACCCGGCTCGAAGAACTGGTGAGGAACCAGACGATCCCCGGAGCAGTAGCGCTGGTGGCGCGGCACGGCAAGGTCGTTTCTCTCGATGCGGTGGGCGAGGCGGACCGGGAAAACCACCAGCCGATGCGCACGGATTCGATTTTCCAGATCATGTCGATGACCAAGCCCTTCACCGGCGTGGGAATTATGATGCTGGTGGAGGAAGGGAAAGTCGAACTGCGGCGGCCGGTGTCGGACTACCTGCCCGAGTTTAAAGGCCAGTTAATGGAGACGCCGTCGGGGCTCAAACCGCCCGAAAATCCGGTGACCGTGTGGGAGTTGATGTGTCACACGTCGGGACTGAACGGCGATCCCGAAGGCGCGCTTGCCGACAACTCGCGCACGATGCGGGCGACGCTCAAAGAAGCCGTGGAGTTCTACGGCCACCAGCACCTGAAGTTCGAGCCCGGCACGCACTGGCGGTACAGCAATATGGGGATCGCGACGCTGGGGCGCATCATCGAAGTGACGAGCGGCGAGGAGTACACGCATTTCATCCGCCGCCGCATCCTTGACCCTCTCGGAATGAAGGACACGTTCTACTTCCCGCCGAAGGACAAGCGGGCGCGGATTGCGATGGTGTACAAGCATGAGAACGGAAAACTAGTCCGCGCGGGCGATGAGATACTGGCGGGAGATCCGGCTAAGTTCCGGGCCGGGGCGAAGTATCCGGCGCCGGAGTTCGGGCTCTATTCGACGGCGGAGGATCTCGAACGTTTCTACCAGATGTTGTTGCAGGGCGGCGAGTACGGCGGGCGGCGGTATATGTCGCGCGAGTCGATCGACACCATGCGGCAGGTGTTCACGCCGGATGTGAAGCCTTCGGGTTGGCTCGGCGGCACTGGAT
>JAJYKC010000093.1 GCA_021788955.1 Acidobacteriota bacterium | reverse complement strand
GCGAATCAGAAGCTTCCGGCAAGGTCGTGCAGATCGGCACGCAGAACCGGAGCAATTCGCTTTACATTCGGGCGAAGGAGATGGTCGCCGAAGGCATGATCGGCGACATTCACTACGTCCGCGCTTACTGGTACCGCAACTCGCTCGACGACGATCCGGCCTGGCGGTACGCGATTCCGCCCGACGCAAGCCTCGCCAACACGGACTGGAAGAAGTTCCTCGGTCCCGCGCCGTGGCGGCCCTTCGACAAACAGCGCTATTACCAGTGGCGGTTGTACTGGGACTATTCGGGCGGTATCTCCACCGACTTGCTCGTACATCAGACCGACATCACCAACTTCGTCTGCGACCAGGTTGTGCCCGCGAGTTGCGTCGCCTCCGGTGGCATCTACCGATGGACGCACGACGACCGCGAAGTGCCGGACTGCTTCAGCGCGATTTACGAGTACCCGCGCCAGTTCCACATCAACTACAGCTCCTATTTCGGCAATGTCCACTACGGGTATGGCGAAAATTTCATGGGCAATGAGGGCACCATCGAAGTTCTGAACCGCAGCGAACTGCACTTCTACCCCGAGGCCTTCCGCCGGGGCGGCAAGGACGCCACGCCGGCTAAGATCGCGGCGAGGAAAGAAGTTCACATGAGCCTGCCCGGCAATGACAATCGCGCGGTGGAAGCGCACATCCGCAACCTGTTCGAGTCGATCCACGGCAAGGCGAAGATCGTCGCGCCGCCACGAGTCGGCCAGCAGGCGGCGATCTCCGGCCACCTGGCGACGCTCTCGTTCCGCAACAACAAAAAGACGTACTGGAACGACGAACAGCGCATGTACAGCTTCGGGTAGACCGGCGGAACAAACGGCCAGCGGAACGGTGGAAGTAGGAATACAATAGGCAGCTTATGCTCATCCTCTCCGCCGTTCTCGCGATCTTCGTCTACGGGATGATCGCGGCTATGCTGGGCACGATTTTGCCGGACCTTTCGGCCCGCTTCCACCTGACGCCAAAGCAAAACGGAACCATCGCGCTCACTCAGGCAATCGGTCTGGTAATCGCGTCGATCTCGGTGGGCCCGCTGGTGGACAGCCAGGGCGTGAAGACGGGTATGATCATCGGTCTGGTGGTAATCTGCGCGGCGCTCGCGCTTCTGCCGCGCTCCACTGGTTTTGGCCAGATCGCGGCGTACCTGTTCCTGCTCGGTTTGGGCGGCGGCACCATCGTTACAGCCGCGAACGACCTCGGCGCCCAGATCAGCCAGGGCCACAGCGGCACGGCGCTGAATCTGCTTAACCTGTTCTTTGGACTCGGCGGCCTGGCGACGCCGTTCATCTCGGCGAACCTGTTGGGCGGCAATTCCACCCGGCTCTGCTATCTGACCGCAGCGCTCTCTGGCGGAACCCTCGCGGTGAACGCGGCTACAGCTATGCCGCCTCCCTCGGGCGGCCAAAGCGCCGCTCTTGCCGGCATCGGCACGCTCGTCGGCAGCCCGGCTCTGTGGATGTTGTCGCTCTTCCTATTCCTTTACGTTGCCTCCGAAGTCGGTGTCTGGAACTGGCTCGTGCAGCATCTCATCGCCCAGGGCATCCCGGAATCGCGCGCCCTGAATATCCTCTCGCTCGGCTTCGCGCTGGGCCTCCTGGTGGGCCGCGTTGCCGTCTCGCCGATTCTGATCTCCATCTCGGGCCTCACCGTGACTCTGGTCGCGGCGGTACTGATGCTGATCACGACGTATCTGATGCTACAGACCCGCAGCGCCACTACGGCCGGGCTGCTCGTGTTCCTGGCCGGCGTGTCGATGGCCCCGGTCTTTCCCACGACGCTGGCCATTACCGGCACCGCGTTCCCGCAGATGACCGGAACGGCCCTCGGCTTCGTAATCACCTTCGGGTGGGTCGGGCTGGCGATTAGTTCCCGCATCATCGGCTCGGTAGCCGGCGGCGAGCCCACGCGCCTCAAGAAAGCGCTGCTGCTGCTGCCCGGGATGGCGGCCGTGATGATTCTGGTCAACCTGGCTTTGCACGGAGTGCTGCCCGCGCACTAGGGTTAGCGTTATTGGTTATGCGTGAGCCGGTCGTAGACAAAGCCGGCCGCGCCACCTGAAAGTGCTCCGATCGCCGCTCCTTTTCCTCCGCCCGCGAGTGCGCCGATCGCCGCTCCGCCGGCTGCGCTTCCGGCGACGATCTCAACGGACTTCGTCGTCGAACGGCCTTGCCGCACCGGTTGGCTCGGCGTGTAGCCGCCGCCCGCCGGCGGGGGAGCGGCATACGATTCCGGCTGCCCATAGGCATCGTACGGACCGCCGCTGGCCGGCCCGTTGGGTGGAGGCGCGGCTGCGGGCGCGGGCGCATCGTCGTCAGACCCCGGAGGCGGTTCCGCGGCCGAGCCGTCCGCGGGTTCCATCGGCGCGCCCTGCTGCGCCGCTGGGGATACGCCGACCGGCTGCCAATCGCCGACATATCCGCTCTGCGCCTCCGGCGGAGTCACAGGCACCGGTTCCTCGGGCGCCAGCGACAATGGCGCCGCATTGACCGTAGCCGGGGCCGCCGGCGTCGAACTCTGCCGTGTCCAGCCCACAATGGCCACTCCGGCCAGCACAATCATCCCAGCCGTGAAGGCCACCGTTTTGCCGCTGATTTGGATCGTCATTGCGCCCGGTCCTCCAAAACCTGACTCGCCACGGTGCAGTTTCGCTTCCAAAGCCCGAAACTGGTCCTCTACCTGCAACTCCAAGTGCCGTCATGGTTGAAACTGGCTCTTATTCGGGAAACGATTCTGTAGAAGTTACCGGATCTACCGCCAAGCCGCGAAAAAAAGTCAGGATTCCCGCCCTCGCCGCGGTTGCCCTGGCCCTCCTGCTGGCCGGCCTTCTCTACTACATCCACTCCCCGGAGACTCTCTATCCGGTGATCGTCAACGGCCGCTATGGATTCATCGACAACTCCGGCCGCGTTGCCGTGCAGGCCCAGTTTGACCAAGCGAAACGATCGAGCGAAGGCTTGGCCGCCATTTCTCAGCAGGGCCGCTGGGGCTATGCCGACGCCTCCGGGCGGATTGTGATTCCAGCGCAGTACGACCTCGCCGACCCGTTCTCGCAGGGGCTGGCGCTGGTGGGCATCGGTGGCAAACTTGGTTACATCAACAAAGACTCCCACTACGTTGTCACGCCGCAGTACACGGCGGCGGGTCCGTTCGGCGATGGTCTAGCGCCGGTACAGATCGCCGATCATTGGGGCTACATCGATCATTCCGGCAAGCTGCGAATCGATCCGCAGTTCGACGACGCCGGAACCTTCTCCGATGGTCTGGCGCCGGTCCGCTTCGGCGGCCGGTTCGGATACATCAACACCGACGGAAAACTGGTGATTAACCCGCAGTTCGACACCGCCGGGCGCTTCTCCGAAGGCCTCGCGGCGGTTCGTTCCAACGGCCAGTTCGGATATATCGACAAGTCGGCGAAGCTCGTCATTCCCGCGCAGTTCGATTCGGCAGGCGACTTCTCGGACGGTCTGGCGATGGTCGCCATCGGCGCCCGCTTCGGCTACATCGATCACAAAGGGAAGTTTCAGATCAACCCGCGCTTCGACCATGCCGACAGCTTCCGCGACGGCCTCGCCCAGGTCTGGATCGGCAACCACGAGTTTTATATCAACCACCAGGGTTTGTTCGTATGGAAATCCGCCAACTGACGCGAGCCGCCGGTTTCCTGCTGGTGGCCGCCGTATTGACCGGGACCCCGATGCAAAACCGCATGCTCGCGGCGCACAACGCCGTCCGGGCGCAACTTGGCGAACCGCCGCTCACCTGGTCGCCGGCGCTCGCCCGCTACGCCCAGCAATGGGCAGATCATCTGGCTTCCGAACGCGCTTTTTATCACCGCCCGAACCCGCGCTTCGGCGAAAACCTCTTTATGGTTGAGGGCGACAACGCACTGGCGTCGCCGGAAGACGTCGTGCGAGCCTGGGCCGGCGAGGCGCGGCACTATAATGAGCGAACCAATTCGTGCCGCGGGGTCTGTGGCCACTTCACGCAGATTGTCTGGAGGTCCACCCGCGAGGTCGGATGCGCCGCAGGCCAATCGGACGGCTACGAAGTCTGGGTTTGCAACTACAACCCGCCGGGGAACATCATTGGCGAGCGTCCGTATTAGCTCCTTCAGCGGGCGCGTAGAATGCCAGCACGTTGCTGCCCTGCTTCAGCACGCGGGTCCGATGCAAAGCGCCGCAATGCTCCGGCAACGGCTGCTTGGCGCCGGCTTGCGCGATCACCAGGCCACAACCTAACTCGCTCAGCGCCGTCAGCGCCGCACCGTACTCGCGTTCCAGCGGATAGGGCGGGTCGAGGAAAACTATTGCTTCTCGCAGTCTCCCGCCCAGGCGTTCGAGCGTCTTCACGGCCGCGCCTCGAATCAGTTCGGCCTGGCCGGTCAGCCCAAGAGCGGCGAGGTTTTCCACGATCAGCCCCGCGGCTTTGGGGCTGCGCTCGATCAGGATCGCCCTTGCAGCGCCCCGGCTTAACGCTTCGATGCCCACCGCGCCGCTACCCGCGTAGGCATCCACGAACAAAGACCCTGCGATGCGCGGAGCCAGAACGTTGAACAACGCCTCGCGCAGCCTGTCGGGCGTGGGCCGGACATCGAGGCCCGGCAGCGTCTTCAGACGCCGGCTGCGAAGCTCCCCCCCGATCACGCGCATAAGCGAGCCTCAGCCGACCGAAACCAATCCATACTTCCGCTGCCAATGCGTTTGCAGGTAATCGAGCCCCCGGCGCAGTTCGCCATCCGATGCCGGCCGCTGCGTGAATGCCAGCGCCTCTCTTCGCGCCAACTCCAGGATGTCGCGGTCGCGGATGATGCTGGCGATGCGCAGTGCCGGCAACCCGGTCTGCTTCGTGCCGAAAAACTCGCCCGGCCCTCGCAGTTTCAAATCCATCTCTGCGATATAGAATCCGTCACTCGACTCCGTCAGCGTGCGTATCCGCTCCATCACAGATTCGCCGGCTTTGTTGGTCACCAGCACGCAGTAGCTCTGCTGGTGGCCGCGCCCCACGCGCCCGCGAAGTTGATGTAGTTGCGCGAGGCCGAACCGCTCGGCCTGCTCCACCACCATAACGTTCGCGTTGGGCACGTCCACGCCCACTTCGATCACCGTCGTCGAAACGAGAATGCGATCCTCACCGGCCTTGAACCGGCGCATCGCCGCCTCTTTATCTTCCTGGGCCATCCGCCCGTGCAGTAGCCCGATCGGCGTGGAGGGAAACACGGTCCTCGAAAGATGCCGGTACATCGTCTCCGCGGCTTTCAGTCCCGGCGATTTCCGCTCGCCGCCATGGTCCGTTTCCTCGCCTTCCTCGATCACCGGATACACCACGTAAGCTTGGCGCCCGGCGTCGATGTGTTTCTTCAGAAAGCTGTAGACCTGTTCGATCCTCTCCTCAGTCACATGCTTCGTTACGATCGGCTTGCGCCCCGGCGGCATCTCATCGATCGTCGACACATCCAGGTCCCCATAAAGCGTCAGCGCCAGTGTCCGCGGGATCGGTGTCGCGGTCATCACCAGCACGTCCGGGTACAACCCTCCCTGCCTCCCTTTGTCGAACAAACGCAGGCGCTGCATCACACCAAAGCGATGCTGCTCGTCGACGATCGCCAGGCCGAGCCGCGCCATCTCAACGTCGTCTTCGAGCAACGCATGCGTCCCGACGGCGACCTGTATCGCGCCCGACGCCAGGTCTTGTTTCGTGCGCGCTTTCTCCCGTGCCCCGAGAGCGCCGGTCAGCAGCGCGGTGCTATAGCCAAGGCGGTCGAACATCTGCCGGAAATAACTGTAGTGCTGCGCGGCGAGGATCTCGGTCGGCGCAAGTACCGCGGCTTGATACCCGTTCTCCACCGCGATGACGATCGCCTCGGCGGCTACCAGCGTCTTGCCGCTGCCTACGTCGCCCTGCAGAAGGCGGTTCATCGGATGCGGCTTCGCCATATCCGAGGCGATCTCGCCCAGCACTCGCTTCTGCGCGCCGGTCGGCTTGAACGGCAGCATTTCTTTGATGCGTTCCCGGATGCGCCCTTCAAGATTGAACGAAATGCCCGCGCGGAGCTTGGCGTGTTCGCGCTTCAAGGCCAGTCCGCATTCGAGCCAGAAAAACTCCTCGAAGATGAACCGGATCTGGGCCTGCGAGCGGAACGAGTTGAGCAGGCGCAGGTCCTCCTCAGGCCCGGGAAAGTGGATCTGCCGCAATGCTTCGGCACGCCCCGGCAGCTTCAAGGTCTGGCACAGAAAGGCGGGCAGCAGGTCCGGCGGTTCCGCCAATTCGTCCAGCACGCGATGAATCAGCATCCGGAAGATCCGCGTGTTGACCTTGCCCGCCGCTTCATACACCGGCACGATGCGCCCGGTGTGCAACCCCTCCTCGGCATCCTCGTCCTCGCCGAGGAATTCAAACTCCGGGTGCATCATCGCCAGGCGCCCGGCGTAGTTGTCGATCTCAATCTTGCCGTAAAGCGCCAGCCGCTGGCCGGGTACAATCCGGTCCGCCAGATACCCGCCATGGAACCACTTGCCCAGCAGCGTCTCGCCCGACCCGTCCGCAAACGTTGCTTCAAACAGCCCGAGGTTCTTGCGCCGGAAAGAGGCGAGGCCCGCCGATTTCACCTCGGCCATCACCGTGGCCGTCTCGCCCGGCGCCAGCCTCGCGATCGTCTTCACGTTCCGCCGGTCCTCGTAGCGGAATGGCGCGTAGGCGATCAGGTCCTCGACCAGGCGCAGACCCTTGGCCTCCAGCATCTGAGCGCGTGCCGGTCCCACTCCGGTCACAAACGGCAGCGGCGTGGTCAGATCGAGCGGCAATCCACAGTGTACAAGACGTGTTCCGCGGAGCCCCTTTCTTTCGGGCGTCCGCCGCCGAAGTCTGCTGCTGAAGAAGTTGCAATTCACCCTCCATATAGTGCAAGCTAGTGAGTTTTCCGGCTTTCGCCGCAACGAATGCGCGTTCGTATTCTTTATCACGACCATTGTTTCGACGGCGCGGCTTCCGCCGCCTACTTCAGCCGTTTCTTCGAGGATCATTTCGCTCCCGGGGCCGAGTTCCATTTCACCGGGATGGCCCACAAGGCGTCACAGATCTTTGACGACTCGCTGTTTGATGGCGACGAGAACGTGATCGTCGATTTCAAGTACTCGACAAATCCCAAACTGACCTGGTGGTTTGACCACCACCAGAGCGCCTTTCTCAGTCCGCAGGATGCCGAACACTTCCGTCAGGACCACAGTGGGCACAAGATGTTCGATCCCTCCTATCAGTCCTGCACCAAGTACATCGCCGCGATGGTCGAAGCCAGGTTCGGCTATCGCGCCACGGACCTCGATGAACTGGTCGAATGGGCTGACATCGTCGATGGTGCGCGTTACTCGAGCGCCAAGGACGCCGTGGAGATGAAAGCGCCGGCCATGAAACTGACGCTGGTCATCGAAAACGTCAAGGACTCGGAAACCGTTCAGAGGATCATCCGCATGATGCGCCACTGCAGGCTTGATCAGATCATCGCGGACCCGGCGATCGCACGCGTGTTTGCTCCTCAGTATGAGCAGCACATCGAAACAATCGACTTGATTCGACGGCGCGCCTCGGCTTCGCGCGGCGTCATCTACTTCGACCTCGCCGGCGACGCCATTACCAGCTACAACAAGTTCATCCCGTACTACCTGTTTCCGGAAGGCACCTACACCGTTTCCGTGAGCAACCAGAGCTTTCGCACGAAGGTTTCCGTTGGTTCGAGCCCATGGGCTTCTGGCCCGCTCAAGTACAACCTTGCTTCGATATGCGAGCGCT
>JAJYKC010000092.1 GCA_021788955.1 Acidobacteriota bacterium | reverse complement strand
GCTGGACGGCAAACCTTACGAGGTGGTTGGCGTTCTCGCTCCTGGCTTTCATTTCCCGAAACTCAGCCAGCTTTACGCCATGACCATCTCCGAGGAGCGCCCCGAGTTGTGGAAGCCCTTCGGCCTTAAGTCCTCGGAACTCGATCCCATGGGTGACTTCAACTTCGCTTGTATCGGAGCTCTCCGCCCCGGCGTTACGCTCGGCCAGGCGCTCGCCGAATTAAACGCCGAACAGGCGCGGCTCGCTGCCCAGGTGCCGGAAAAGATCGAGATGCTCGCCGCGCTCGTTCCCCTCCGCGCCCAAATCACCGGGCGCTCGCGCAGCGGACTCGAACTCCTCCTCGCCGCCGTCGGCCTCGTACTCCTGATCGGCTGCGTCAACATCGCCAACCTCCTGCTCGCCCGCTCCACCGTACGCCGGCGCGAACTTGCCGTCCGTTCGGCCTTGGGCGCCGGCCTCGGACGCCTCCTTGGCCAGGTGCTTACGGAAAGCCTCCTGCTGGCCGCCTTGGGCGGCGCCGCCGGGGTGGCACTCGCCTACTTCGGACTCCGCCTCATCCTCTCCCGCGCGCCGCTCGACCTGCCCCGCCTCGACGAAGTTCACCTCGACGCCCACGTCCTCGCCTTCACCGTCGCGATCTCGCTCGCCGCCGGACTTCTCTCCGGCCTGCTCCCCGCCTGGCGTCTGGCCCGCGTCGGCCCTCAGGAGGCCCTACGCGCCGGCGCCCGTGGCGCGACCTCCGGCCGTGACGCCGGCCGCCTGCGCACCACCCTCGTCGCCCTCGAAGTCGCCCTCAGCACTCTCTGTCTTGTCGCCGGCGGACTCCTCCTCCGAAGCTTCGTCAACCTCCTTGATGTCGATAAAGGTTTCACCGCCGATCGAGTCGTCACCGTAAACTTGAACCTTCCCGGCAGCCGCTACCCCGATGTGCCCCAGAAAGTCCGCTTCATCCGCGCCCTGCTCTCTGGCGTCGAGACTCTCCCCGGCGTCGTCTCCGCCGGCGTCTCAAATATGCTGCCGTTGAGCGGGGAAGGCGGGAACAACCTACTCGGCGTCGAGGGCACGAATCTCCCGATGATGGAGCGCCCGCTCGCCGACATCCGCGGCGTCAATCCCGAGTATTTTGAAACACTTGGCATCCCCCTCCGCCGCGGCCGCTTCTTCGCCGACTCCGACCAGGGCGCCCTCGTCGCCGTCATTTCTTCGCTCACAGCCACCCGCGCCTTCCCCGGCCGGAACCCGATCGGCAAGCGCTTCCGTATCGGCGACCCCGACGGACCCCTCGTCCAGGTCATCGGCATCGCCGGCGACGTCCGCACCGTCACTCTGGACAAGCCCCCCTCGCTTACCGTATACGTCCCCTACTGGCAGCGCGGCACGTTTGGCGGTCCCGCGCTCGCCGTCCGCACCTCCATCGACCCTGCCTCGCTCGCCCCGCAGATCCGCGGCGTCATCCACTCACTCGACCCCGAACTCCCCATCGGACAGTTCGAAACCATGCAGCAGGTCGTCGACTCCTCGGTCGCCCAACGCCGCTTCCAGATGAACCTCATCCTTCTCTTTGGACTCGCGGCGCTCATCCTATCGAGCCTCGGCATCTACGGCGTGGTTTCCTATGCCGTCGCCCTCCGTACCAACGAACTCGGCATCCGCATCGCCCTCGGCGCCCGCGCCTCCACCATCCTGGGCATGATCCTGCGTCAAGCCATGCTGCCCGTGGCCGCCGGCCTCACCGCTGGCCTGATCGCCTCCCTCGCCGCCGGCCGCCTCCTCGCCGGAATGCTGTTCGGAGTCCAACCCGCCGACGCGATCACAATCGCCGCCGTCACGGCAACCCTATTGCTCGTCGCGGCTGCCGCCAGCCTCATCCCCGCCTTCCGCGCCACTCGCGTCGATCCGCTCACCGCCGTTCGCTACGAATAGCGCGCCCCGGTTCCCGGGTGGTAGATGCGATTCCGTCTACGCTGGTTCTGTAGTGGCTGCGGTCGAAACGGGGTGTGACCTACCTGTTACTTATCCGAAAGTTACTACTAAAGTTGTATTAGTTCTGACGTCTCCCAGCCGATCACAACTGCTCTGGAATTACTAGTCTCGACTGTGGCCCAAGATTCAGCCTCCCGCCCCGCCGACATTGCTTTCTGCCGTCGTTTCCGCGAGGCCCGAATCCACCGCTTGTCGAAGTCCGCGGCCTCACATTAACTCGGGTACTGCAAAAGTCGACGATTTTAAAAGACTAATTCGGAATGCCTGCGCGAGGTATGCGCCTCGTAGCGCAGCACTCGCGCAGACCTGCGCCAAATTCCGCAGCCACAGGCTAATACGTTCAAGGTTTACCCAAGGTAATAAAGGGCCGGCCATCCAAAATCGCTTTGGACCACCACCTGCAATACGCTCGACCGAGGTTATAAAAGGTGAGACGTGACAATCCACGACATCAAAAAACAATAGCTGCCCTCGCGGCCAGTACCATCTCCTTCTCGATCGTCGGCCTGGCCCTCCTCACACCCAGCCGCTCCTACGCCATTCCGGCCTTCGCTCGAAAATACGGCACCTCCTGCACCACCTGCCACTTGGACTTCCCACTGCTCAACGACTTCGGCAAGGCATTCAAGGATGCCGGCTTCAAATTCCCCACTGACGACGCATCCATGCTCAAGCAGCCGCCCATCATGCTCGGAGCCGATGCCCAGAAGCTGGCCTTCCCCAACGCTGTTTGGCCCGGCGAAATTCCCGGAAACGTCCCGGTCGGCCTCCGCATGAACAACTTCTTCCAGGTCACTAGCAACAATCGCAACAAGTTCAACGCCCTCACCCCGCCCGGATCCACGCCGCAGCTTGTCCCGGGCACGGACTTTGAAACCGGTTTTTTCAGCATCTTCACCGCCGGTAATTTCGGAGGCGATATCGCCTACTGGGTTGACGACGACATCAGCGTGGCCGGAGACAACGCTGCTGGCGGCCTCGGCGACGGTTACTTTCGCTTCATCGACCTGAGCCGCCTCATGAAGATGCCCAAAGATAGTGTGTATGTCCGCATTGGCCAGTTCGAACTTGATCTGCCGTATACCCAGGCTCGCACCATCAACATCAGCCCCTACGACATCTACGGCGAATCCAGCATCGGGGCGATGACGCCTTTCGCCGCCCAGCAGAACGTTGTGAATCAGGTCAACATGGCCACCCCGGCCCGCGGCGTCGAAGTCAGCGGTGGCCATCTCTATGGCGGATATCACTACTCCGTCGCTGTCTTCGACCAGTCTTCCAACGGCGTCGCCCAATCCGCCAACATAAACCCCTACGTGCCATCGGCCACCGGCGCCGCCTCCGACGGAGTTGGCTTCGCCTCCGATACGACCACCAAGGACATCTTCGCCCGGTTTTCTTACCGCTTCAACCTCGAACGCGACCCGGCCGTCCGGCACGAAATCCAGGCTGCCGGCTCCACCGGTCCGCGCGACCACACTTACCTCACCCTGGGCGGCTTCTACATGCACGGCGATTCCAACATGCCTCTCGCCCTGCCCATGCAGCAGGTCAGTCCGACCTACCTTAACGCCACCGCCCCGTTCTACCGCGCCGGCGGCAACATCAGCTTCAATTACCGGAACTTCTACATCTACGGCCTCTATATGTTCGCCCGCGATGACAACCCGCTTCCGGTCACCTCGAACGGAGCCCTTGTTCCTCTCCCGCTGGCCGCCGACAGCCTGACCCCCACCGGCTTCATGTACGGGACGCCGGTTGACTTCGACGGCGGGTTCGTCGAGGCAAACTACCTCATCAAGCCCTGGATCATGCTCATCGGTCGCTGGGACAGCGTCAACTCCACGGCGGACCGCATCAACGGTCTCGCACTGGCAACCAACACTCCGTTCTTCGCCCCCTATGACTCCACTCGCAACCGTTACACGCCCGGCATCCAGTTCCTTCTCCGGGCCAACATCAAGTTCTCCGTCGAATACCAGATCCGGCCGCTTGAATCCATCACCTTCGTCACCGACCCCCAGACCGGCTTGACAAAGGCAACCAATCCCTTCCGGGTCAACACCCTCGTGATGGCCACGGAATTTGTCTTCTAGCAATCCAAATGTCAAAAGGAGGAGTTTTAACTCACATGTCTTTTCATCGAATCGCAACTCTCGCTCTCAGCGCGTCGCTCGTCAGCTCTCTCGCCGTCGCCGGCTCGTTGACCGGCTCCGTCGGCGGCGGCCGGGGAAGCGCCGTCGTCTATGTCAACGCGATCGCCGGCAAGACGTTCGACCCGCCGGCGAAACACGTCACCATGGACCAGAAAGGTCTCAAGTTCCAGCCGCACGTCGTCGTCGTCCTCGTCGGCACAACCGTCGATTTCCTGAACGACGACAAGGTTCAGCACAATATCTTCTGGCCCTCCATCAACGGCAACAAGAAAATGAGCCACAACATGGGCACTTGGCCGACCGGCGAAATCCGCTCGTTCAAGTACACCCAGACCGGTGTTGTTCCGCTGCTTTGCAACGTTCACCCCGAAATGTCCGGCTACGTCATCGTCACCCCCACGCCGTACTTCGCCGAGGCGGACGAAAGCGGCAATTACAAAATCGACAACCTCCCCGACGGCCAGTACACCGTCTCGGCCTGGAAGGAAGGCAAGAAGGTCGTCTCCAAGCCGGTGACTGTGTCCGGCAACGCCAAGCTCGATTTCTCGTTCTAACCGCCGTCAATCAACTACCGGAGACACGCTCATGCGGATGCGCTTCCAAAATAAACGGGTCGACGTCGAGTGGCTTCACACGAATTTTCCGTGCATGATGGCCTGCCCGGCAGGCACCAACGCGGGACGCTATGTGTCGCTCATCGCCGAAGGCCGCTTCGAGGAAGCCTACCGCTACGCCCGTGATCCCAACCCCATGGCCAGCGTCTGCGGGCGGGTTTGCGCCCACCCCTGCGAAACCGCCTGCCGCCGCGGCCAGATCGACAAACCCATATCCATCCGCGCCCTGAAGCGCTTCCTCACCGAGCGCTACGGCCCCGAATCCCGCAATCCGGTCGAGTCTCGCCGCAAGCCGATCGCGAAACTCCCATACCGGGTTGCGATCATCGGCAGCGGACCCGTCGGCCTCTCCGCCGCGCACGACCTGGCTCTGCTCGGCTACCGCGTCACCATCTTCGAGGCGGCCTCCGTCGCCGGCGGTATGCTCCGGCTGGGCATCCCCGAGTACCGCTTACCCCGGGGCGTCATCGACGCGCAGATCCGCGAAATCCTCGAGATCGGCGACATCACGCTCGAGCTCAACCGCGCCGCCGGACGGGACTTCACGATCGCAAGCCTCAAGGATGCCGGCTTCGACGCTGTCGTCATCGGCGTCGGCGCCCACCGCAGCCGCGACCTCTCCATCCCCGGCGTGCAACTCGACGGCGTCCATAAAGGGATCGAGTTCCTCCTCAACGTCAACCTCGGCTACCAGTTCCGCATCGGCAAAAAGGTTGTCGTCATCGGCGGCGGCAACGTCGCCATGGATGTCGCCCGCTCCGCCGCCCGCGAAGTCCTCCGCGCCTACCCCACCGAAGACGAAGGCCTCATCCCCCGCGAGGAAAACGTCGCCATGGTCGCCGCCCACGAAATGATGGACGTATCGCTGGCCGCACTTCGCATGGGCGCCCGCGAGGTCAGCATTGTCTGCCTCGAACAGCGCGAGGAGATGCCCGCCGCCGTCGAGGAAGTCGAAGAGGCCGAAACCGAAGGCATCCTCATCCACGGCGGGTGCGGTCCCAAACGCATTGTGGGCCGCGACGGTAAAGTCACGGGCCTCGAAACCCTCCGCACAAAATCCCTGTTCGACGCAAACCGCCGCTTCAACCCCACCTTCTTCGAAAACAGCGAGTCCATCCTCGAATGCGACACCGTCATCATGGCCATCGGCCAGATGCCGAACCTCGAATTCCTCCGCCCCGAGGATGGCGTCAAAGTCAGCCCCCGCGGCCTTGTCGCGGCGGACCGCGAAACTCTCCAGACCACCGCCGAAGGCGTCTTCGCCGGCGGAGATTGCGTCTTCGGGCCTCGCCTCATCATCGACAGTGTCGGCGACGGCCGGCGCATCGCCGCCTCCGTCGACGCCTTCCTTTCGGGGCGCAAACGCGAGCGTACGGAAATCGAAGTCGACGTCCTCGACCGTCACGAAATGCTCGCCGGCTACATGGAACTAAGCCGCGAGCCGATCCCCATGCTCCCCCTCGGCCGCCGCACCGGCATCACCGAAGTCGAGGTCGGCTACGACGAAGAAATGGCCATGCGCGAGGCGCGCCGCTGCCTCCATTGCTGGGTCAACACTGTCTTTGAAGGCAACCCGAGCGACGGCAGCCAGTGCATCCTCTGCGGCGGCTGCGTCGACGTCTGCCCCGAACAGTGCCTCCGCATCGTCCCCCTCGAACAGATCGAATTCACCGACAACGTCTCTTCGCATATCCAGTCCAACGAAGCGCTTTACCGTGTCGAGCTCGACGACGTAGCGGCCGAACAACTCGGCCAGATCACCGGCTCGGCCATGCTCAAGGACGAAACCCGCTGCATCCGCTGCGGCCTCTGCGCTGCCCGCTGCCCCGTCGAGGTCATCAGCATGGAGTCTTACAATTTCGCCTCCCAGGGCCTGGCCCCCATGGTGCACCTGGATCTGGCAGTCACTTCATAACCATTTCATTCAGCAAGGAGGAGATCATGCCTGAAGAAAAATCAAATCCGGAACCGTCCGCCCCCTGCGGCTGTACGCGGCGGACATTCGAGAAGCTCGGCATCGGAGCCCTCGCCGTTGCAGGCGTCGGCGCCGCCGCTTTCGGCTACGAGTACCTCGCCCCCAACGTACTCTACGAGCCATCCCCCATCACCAACGCCGGCAGACCCGACCAATACCCGTCCGGAAGCGTCACCACGCTGTCGGAAGCCGGTGTCTACCTGATCCACGGACCGCAGGGCTTCTACGCCCTTTCGGCCACGTGCACTCACCTCGGCTGCCGCACTGCCTGGGCCGCCGCCCTTGGCATCATTGCCTGCCCGTGCCACGGCAGCAAGTTCAACATCGACGGAATTAAAATCGCCGGCCCCGCGCCCCGTCCGCTGCCCTGGCTGCGAGTATGGATCAGCGATGACGGCGACCTCATGGTCGACCGTTCCGTCAGCGTCGCCGAACAGCAGTACCTCCGGGTCTGACACATGGCCTCATCCACACAGAACGCCCTCAACCGCCTGCTCGAATCCCGCGTCTGGCAGTCCGTCTTCCGCAGTGGCCGCGGCATGAGCAACCTGCATCGCGCCCTCGCCGTCCAGCAGAACCTCTTCCTCCACCTGTTCTCGGTCAAGATGCGGCGCCGCTCGCTCGAGTTCGGCATCACCTGGTATCTCGGCACGCTCACCTTCGTCACCTTCCTCATCCTCGTGGCCACCGGCATCCCGCTGATGCTCTACTACCATCCGTCGGTGCCGCAGGCCTACGCCGACATGAAGGACCTCCAGTTCGTCGTCTCCGCCGGCGTCTTCCTGCGCAACCTGCACCGCTGGGCCGCCCACACCATGGTCTTCCTGGTCTTCGCCCACATGGCCCGCGTATTCTACCGCGGCGCTTACCGTCCGCCCCGCGAATTCAACTGGGTCGTCGGTGTGGTCCTGCTGATCTTCACGCTGTTCCTGAGCTATACCGGCTACTTACTTCCTTGGGACCAATTGGCTTTCTGGGCCATCACCGTCGGCAGTAACATCCTGTCTGCCGTGCCGTGGATGGGCGCGAAGATCCGGTTCCTCATGCTCGGCGGCACTACCGTGAACGCCAACGCTCTCCTCCGCTTCTACGTGTTG
>JAJYKC010000091.1 GCA_021788955.1 Acidobacteriota bacterium | reverse complement strand
GCATGCGGAGGCGGCGGCGCAGGCGCTTGCGACGGAAGACTGCCAGGAAGGCGTGCGTGCGTTTCGCGAGAAGCGCAAGCCGGTATTCGGGAACCGATGAGTTGGACACAAATTATGACCGCGGAGACCGCGGCGGCGGCGATCCGCGATGGAGTGACGATTGCGGTGAGCGGGAATGGGGCAGGGATGGTGTCGGCGGAGGCGGTGTTCGAGGCGATCGAGCGGCGGTTTCTCGAGACCGGGCATCCGCGGGACCTGACGCTGGTACATTCGCTGGGGCTGGGGGACCGGGGCGTGCTGGGGACAAACCGGTTCGCGCACGAGGGGATGCTGAAGAAGGTGATTGCGGCGCACTTTACGTGGTCACCGAAGATACAGCAGTTGATCCGGGAAGAGAAGATTGAAGCTTACTGCCTGCCTGGCGGGGTGGTGCAGCAACTGATGCGGGAGATCGGCGCGGGGCGGCCGGGTTTGTTTACGCATTCGGGGCTGGGGACGTTTGTGGATCCGCGGCAGGACGGCGGGCGGTGTAACCGGCGGAGCAAGGAGGAGTTAGTCGAGTTACTTCACGTGGATGGGAAGGAGGTGCTGCGGTATAAGCCATTTCCGGTCGATGTGGCGATTATACGCGGCACTTATGCGGATACGCGGGGGAATGTAAGTCCGGAAGAAGAAGCGATCGATATGGACATACATACGCTGGCGCTGGCGGCGCGGGCGAGCGGGGGGGTGGTGATTGCTCAGGTGCGGCAGGTGGTTGAACCGGGGGGGCTTGCGGCGAGGAGCGTAAGGGTGCCGGGGATTCTGGTGGACGCGGTGGTGGAGGATGCGGGGCAGGAGCAGTTTTACGGGCTGGGTTACGATCCGGCTGTAAGTGGGACTCGGCGGGCGCACTTAGGGACGTTGGCGGCGGAGGTTCCGGCGAAACTGGAGCGGCGGATTATCGCGCGGCGGGCGGCGATGGAGATACGGCCGGGCGCATCGCTGAACTTCGGGTTCGGGATTCCGGGCGGGATTTTCGGCGTGATTGCGGAGCAGGGGAGCGAAGAAGAGCTGTGGATGAGCGTGGAGCAGGGCGTGCATAACGGGAGGATGCTGGACGACCGGCTTTTCGGCGCGGCGCGGAATATGGACGCGATTGTGCCGTCGATCGAGCAGTTCGACTATTACAGCGGCGGGGGGATCGACATTGCGTTTCTGGGGATGGGCGAGGCGGATGAGCGGGGGAACGTGAATGTGTCGCACCTGGGCGGGAATTTGATCGGGCCGGGAGGGTTTATCGAGATCGCGCAGAACGCGAAGAAGGTGGTGTTTTGCGGGACGTTTGACGCGCAGGGCTCGCGGATGGAGTGGGACGGGGCGAGGCTGCGAGTGGCGGCGGCGGGGCGGGTGAAGAAGTTCGTGGAGCGAGTGGAGCGGATTACGTTTTCTGCGGATTATGCGCGGGAACATGGGCAGCAGGTTTTGTTTGTGACGGAGCGGGCGGTGTTCCGCCTGGAGGCGGACGCGTTGGAGTTAGTGGAGGTGGCTCCGGGGATTGAAGTGGAGCGGGACATTTTGCCGTATATGGCTTTCCGGCCGCGGGTGGGGGCGGTGCGGGAGATGGCGTTGGAAGCGTTTAAGTAAGTCAGCCGTTGCGGGCGGCCCAGATTTTGTCGGCGGCGCGGAGGGCGAGGGCTCCGATGGTGGAGGTTGGGTTGACGGCAGCGCTGGTGACGAAGGAGCTGCCGTCGACGATGTATAGGTTGGGGACGTCGTGGGCGCGGTGGTTTTTGTCGACGACGGAGCGGCGGGCATCCGTGCCCATGCGGGCTGTGCCCATGAGGTGGTAGGCGGGGGTTTCGACGCCGCTATCGAGGATTTCGAGGACACCGGCGGCTTCCAATGCCTGGCGGGCCGTTTGGGCGCCGTGGTCGAGTAACTTCAGACTATTTTCGCCGTAACTATAGACGACGCGGGGAGCGGGAATGCCGCTCGGGTCCTTTAAGTCGGGATCGATTTCGACGCGGTTGGATTCTTCGGGCAGGTCTTCGCCCATGACAGTTACACGGATTACGTGGGGGAAGCGGCGGCGCATGACCTGATGGTGCGTTTCGCCCCAGGGGACGGGAATGTTCGAGAAGCCGCCCCAGGCGTGATGGAGCGGGCCGAAGGAGCGTTCGAGGAGGAGGGTGTAGCCGCGGGCGAAGTTACGCTTGGGGTCGGTTTCGTAGAACTGCTGGCTCATGGCGGGGATGCCGAAGGGGCCGAGGTGGCCGTCCATTTTGGCCTCGAAGACGCCCTCGAAGGTGCGGAAGGGGTGGACCATGAAGTTCTTACCGACAAGACCGGAGGAGTTGGCTAGGCCGTTGGGGAAAAGGCTGGACTTCGAATTGAGGAGGAGGCGCGGGGTGCCGATGCCGTTGCAGCAGACGACTACGGTTTTAGCGAGTTGTAAGTGGGTGGCGCCGGTGCGGTCTAAGTAGACGGCTCCGCGGGCGCGGCCGCGTTGGTCGACGGTAATTTCGCGGACACGGGACCAGGGTTTGATGACGGCGCCTTTGCGGATGGCTTTGCGCCAGTAAGTAACATCGGTGGAGGCTTTGGCGCCGATGGGGCAGCCGAACATACACTTACCGTGGAGGAGGCAGGCGGGGCGGTTGTCGTAGAACTGGCTGACGATGGCGTTGTCGGAGGGCCACCAATGCCAGCCGAGTTTGTTGAAGCCTTTGCCGATAGTTTCGCCGAGGACGCCGATGGGGAGGACGGGGGTGGAGCGGGGCGAGCGGGGCGGGTTGGCGGGATCGCCGTTGAGTCCGGCGACGCCCATTTCGAGGTCGTTGGCTTCGTAGTAAGGTTCGAGTTCGTGGTAAGTTATGGGCCAGTCGGCGGCGACGCCGTCGAGGGTGCGGGTGCGGAAGTCGGAGGGATGGAAGCGGGGGAAGTGGGCGGCCCAGTGGTGGGTGCTGCCGCCGACTGCGTTGAACATAAGTACGTCGGGCGGGTTGGCGCCGGTTTGTAAGACGGGGTAATCTTCCCAGCGGCGGCGGACGTTGGGGTTGAAGTGGAAGTTACCGCGGTGGATCTGGACTTCCCAATCGGGGCTGGAGGAAGGATAGTCGCCGGGTTTGATCCAGCCGCCCTGTTCGAGGCAGACGACTTTGGCGCCGTGGTCGGTGAGGCGTTTGGATAGGGCGGCGCCGGCGGCTCCGGAACCGATGACTAAGACGTCGACTTCTTCGTTGGCCATGGTTAGACCTCCCGGTAGAGTTTGCCGCGCTTGCGGACGTCTTCGAGGAGGGATTCGTCGAAGGGGGCCATGTGGGGTCCGCCGTGGTCGGTGGGGTAGAGTTCGTAGCCGATGAGTTTCCAGATGGCGGGCTGGGTGTAGTAGGACTCGTAGACGAGGTCGCGGAGGGCGGCGAACTGGGGCGGGGCGGTATCTTCCATTTCGCGGAGGAGGGCGATTTGTTGGGGCGGAGTAAGTTGGGCGAATGGGGTGTTGTAAGTGCGGAGGCTGTAGGCTTCGACGACGGCGAGGGACTCGGTAAGTTGGGCGGCGAGGCGGGACGCGGAGGGGAGGACGCGTTCGATGTAGCCGAGGCCTCCGGCGTCGGTGGCTTTGGGCATGGGGCCGGCGGCGGGGATGATGAGGTCCATGGCGGCGCGGAGGGTGAGGCGTTGGGTGTCGCCGAGGGGCGGGGCGGCGGTGGCAGCGGGTTGGATGGCGGTGACGAGGGCGGGGGTGGCGAGCGTGGAGGAGAGGAAGGTGCGACGTGTGGGATTCATGGGGTTTGGGGAAAAGTTATCACAATGGGAGGGGTCCGGGGTGTGGGCGTAGAATGGGGGACATCGTGGTTTCGGTCGGGTGGGGCCTGCTTTGTCGAAAGGCATGGTCTGATTTTGCGTTGGAGTGGGTGTGCGGGCGGAAGGCAGACGCTCCCTTGCGGTCGCGGCTCGGTAACAGGAGTTCGTAGGCACATAGGGTCTGTTGGAAATCGTGGCCGCAGCCCAGTTGCGGGAATTCTTTGCGGGAGGAGATTCGATGGGTATGCGGGTGACGCGGCGGGATGTGATGGTGGCGATGGCGGGGGTGGTCGGGGTGCGGGCGGCAGAGAGTAAGTTGCGGGTTGTGGTGGTGGGTGGGCATCCGGGGGATCCGGAGTATGGGTGTGGGGGGACGATTGCGCGGTATGCGGCGGCGGGTCATGCGGTGACCATTTTGTATCTGAACCATGGGGAGCGGGGATGCGGGAGCGTAAGCGAAGCGGCGTGCGGGGCGCGGCGTACGGCGGAGGCGGAGCGGGCTTCGAAGATACTGGGGGCGCGGGCGGCGTTTGCGGGGTTGCGGGATGGGGGATCGGTGGTGGATGGGGCGACTTACTCGCAGTTCGATGGGCAGGTGGAGGAGTTGGCGCCGGATGTGGTGCTGACGCATTGGCCGATGGACCGGCATCCGGATCATCGGGCGGCGGCGATGTTGGCGCAGGATGCCTGGGGGAAGATGAAGGAGCGGTTCGCGCTGTATTACTACGAGGTGGCCGAAGATACGGTTGGGTTCCGGCCGGTGGAGTATGTGGATATTACAGCGGTGGAGAAACTGCGGCGGGAGGCGTGTTATGCGCATGCGTCGCAGCGGCCGGACCATTATTATCCTGCGCAGGATGTGATTTCGCGGTTTCGGGGGATGGAGAGCGGGTGCGCGGAGGCGGAGGCGTTTGCGCCGCATTTGGAGGGGACGGGGAGAAGGTTGTTGCCGTAGGAGCGATGGCGGCGATGACGTGGGATACTGTGGTCATGCAGGCGACGGACAAAGCGGACCTGTCGCGGATCACGATTGTGCCGGGACAGCGTTCGGGGCAGCCCTGTATCCGCGGTCTTCGGGTGACGGTTTGGGATGTGCTGGATATGCTGGCGTCCGGCATGAGCGAGGATGAAATCCTGAGCGAGTACCCGTATCTGGAGAAGGCTGATTTTCCGGCGGTGTACGCCTATGCGTCTCAAGTCGGGCGGAAGCGCGAGACGCGTTGAAGCTACTGTTTGACGCTGACCTAGTGTCTTTGATACGGGCCTTGTAGGGTTTGGTTCGGACGAGAGAATCAGGGAATAGGCCGCAACCTATGAGTTTACGCTCTGTCGAAAGTCGTGGCCGGGAGTCCATTGGGAGTGGGCGGCGAGGGGAAGGACCGCTCCCTCGCGGTCGCGGCTCGGTTACGTTTTCGATTGGTTGAAGGGAATGTGTTCGGTTGGTCGAGGCGAGGTGTTCGGTTGGTCGAGGCGAGGTGTTCGGTTGGTCGAGGCGAGGTGTTCGGTTGGTCGAGGCGAGGTGTTCGGTTGGTCGGTGCGAGGTGTTCGGCCCGGGGGAAGGGAGGGTGTCCGCGCGATCGTGATTAGGGGTTACTCGCAGCGGAGGGCGAGGATGGGGTCGACCTGGGTGGCGCGGCGGGCGGGCAGGTAGCTGGCGAGGAGGGCGACGGCGGCGAGGAAGGCGGCGGTGGCGGTGAGAGTAAGTGGGTCGTAGGGGGTGACGTGGACGAGCATGGGGGAGAAGAGGCGCCCGGCGGCGAGGGTGGCGATTAAGCCCACGGCGAGGCCAGAAGCGGTGAGGGCGGCGCCGCGGCGGAGGACTTCGGCGAAGACGTTGCGGGGCTTGGCGCCGAGGGCCATGCGGACGCCGAACTCCTGGGTGCGCTGGCTGACTGAGTAAGCCATGACGCTATAGAGGCCGACGGCGGCGAGGATTAAGGAGACCAGGCCGAGAGAGGTTAGTAAGTTGGCGGCGACCTTTTGCGGGAGGAGAGTAACTTCGGTCCAGGCGAGGAGGGGCATGACGTCGAAGGCGCGCATGTTGGGGTCGGTCGAGAGGATCTGGCGGGACATCTCTTCTTCGATGGCGGATTCGGGGCCGGTGGTGCGGACGTAGAAGTAGAGCTGGTCGTTGACGTTGGCCTGCTGGCGGTAGGGGAAGAAGAAGTGCGGGCGCGGGGCTTCGGTGACGTCGAAGTACTTACTATTGTTGGCGACGCCGATGACGGTGGCCCAGCGGCCGAAGCAGCGGACTTTGCGGCCGAGGGGGCTTTGGCCGTGGAAATAGCGGCGGACGAAAGACTGGTTGACGATTAAGACGGGCGGGGCGGAGGCGTCGTCGGTGGAGCGGAAGTCGCGGCCTTCGAGGAGGGGGAACTGGAGGGTGGCGAAGTAATCCGGGGCCACGAGATAGTCGTTGACGTTCATGGATTCGCCAGGGGCGGGGGCGTAGCCTTCGATATCGACCGTGTCATAGGGGCCGGCGCTAGAGCCGAGGGGGGCGTAGTGGGAGTAAGTGACGGCGGTGACGCCGGGGAGGGCGCGGAGGCGGTCGCGAAGGTTGACGCAAAACTGCTGGAGGGAGGAGTTAGTAAATCCGCTGCCGCCGAGATAGAAGCGGGTGAGGACGACCTGGTTGCGGTTGAAGCCGGGGTCGATGCGGGTGGCGTTGATGAAGCTGCGGAGGAAGAGGCCGGCTCCGGCGAGGGCGACAGTGGCGAGGGCGACTTCGGCGACAACGAGGGTGTTGCGGGTGCGGTGGGAGTGTGCGGCCTGCGCGCCGGAGCGGCCGGCTTCTTTGAGCGAGGTATTGACGTCGGAGCGGAGCCAATAGAGGGCGGGAGCGGCTCCGGAGAAGAGGGTGGCGAGGACGCAGGTGAGGATGGTGAAGGCGAGGACGCGGCCGCTCATGTCGAAGCCGAGGGCGACGGGGGCGTTGATGTGGGGGACCAAGGCGGCGAGGAGGTTGGCGGTCCAGGTAGAGAAGAGGAGGCCGGCGAGTGCGCCGCCGAGGGCGAGTAAGAGGGTTTCGGTAAATAACTGGCGGCTGAGGCGGCCGCCGGTGGCGCCGAGGGCGAGGCGGATGCTGAGTTCTTTGCGGCGGGCGACGGAGCGGGCCAGGAGTAAGTTAGCCACGTTGGCGCAGACGATTAACAGGACGAGCACGCAGATGGCCATGAGGATGCGGAGGGGTTTGAGGAGTAACTCGGGGGCGCCGCTGTGGAATTGCCAGATGGGGAGGACGGTGGCGGTGACGGCGCGGTTGGTTCCGGGGTAGATGGATTGGAGATGGCGGGAGAAGGTGAGGGTTTCGGCGCGGGACTGGCCGAGGGAGAAGCCGGGGGCGAGTCGGACGAGGGCATAGAATTTGCGGTCGCCGCGCTGGACGAAGTTGCGGGGGGTGAGGAGGCTGAGTTCGGGGCCCATGGTGACGGGGACCCAGATATCGAAGGCGAGTCCGGGCATGGTGCCGCCGAAGCCGGGCGGGGTGACGCCGGCGATGGTGAGCCAGCGGCGGTTTACGCGGACGGTTTGGCCGATGGCGGAGGGGTTCGAGTGGAAGCGGCTGCGCCAGAGGCGATCACTGATGACGGCGACGGGGTAGGCGCCGAGGGCGGGGCCGTCTTCTGCTGGAGTGAAGAAGCGCCCGAGTTCGGGTTTGAGGCCGAGAACCGAGAAGTAATTGGCGGTGACCATTTCGCCCCAGACGGCCTGGGAGTTAGTAACTGAGTCGCCGAGAGTAAATACGTCTTCGCGGTGGAGGGTGAGACCGGATATGGAGTGTAAGTTATGGCGGTAGTCGAGATAGTCGGTGTAGGAGATCTGGTTGGCGCCGTTGGGGGCGCCCTGGGTGACGGATTCGAGGACGGCGAGGCGGCCGGCGTTGGCGGCTCCGGGGAAGGGGCGGAGGAGGACTTTGTCGATCCAGGAGAAGACGGTGGTGTTGGCGGCGATACCGAGGGCGAGGGTGAAGATGGCGACGGCGGTGAAGCCGGGGGAGCGGCCAAGGAGGCGGAGGCCGAAGCGGAGGTCCTGCAGCAGGGTGCGCATGGAGTCAAGTCCTACCGAGTTGAGGGCACGTAGGGGGCCAGGGGTAAGTGTATGATTTTGCGGGGCGCGGGGTGGGGTG
>JAJYKC010000090.1 GCA_021788955.1 Acidobacteriota bacterium | reverse complement strand
GCAGCCGGACGGAAGAAGCGAATCATAAAAGTGATGGGGAGGGTGCTGGTGTTTTTCTCGATGAAACGGAATTCGGCGGTGAAAGCAAGCGCGGCGGGCGCCGTAATGGCGATGCTGCTGACATTGGGCGCGGGCAGTGTGTTCGGCCAGGCGCAGAACGGACCGCAATGGAAAGATCGGGCCGAGTATGATCTCTACGTCTCGATCACAAAAGAGACCGATCCCGCCAAGCGGGTCGATCTGCTGAAGTCGTGGGCGGAAAAATACCCCACGTCCGATTACAAGAACCAGCGCAGCACCCTGTTTGTGACGACGTACGCGCAGGCCGGCAAGCCGCAGGATGCGATCAGCGCGGCAAAGGACCTGCTCGCCACCGACCCCGGCAACGTCACCGCGCTGTACTGGGCGACCATCGAGACGCCACTGGCGTCGCCGACACCCGATAATCTCGACTTCGGGCAGAAGGCGGCGCAGGGTCTGCTCGATGCCAAGAAGCCGGCACAGATGAGCGACGCGGACTGGGAGAAGACGAAGGAGCAGCTTTCCTTTACGGCCACCGCCCACACGACGCTCGGCTGGGTGGCGATGGAGAAGAAGGATAACGACACGGCGGAGAAGGAGTTCACGGCCAGCCTGGCGGCGAACCCGAACGCCGGACAGGTTTCCTACTGGCGCGGGACGACGATTTTGGCCGAAAAGAACCCGGATAAGCAGGGCGCGGCGCTTTATGACTTTGCGCGGGCGGCGGCTTTCGATGGTCCCGGCTCGCTCAATCCCGGTGGCCGCGATCAGGTGAAGGCGTATCTTACGAAGGCCTACACGACGTTCCACGGCAGCGCGGACGGGCTCGACCAGTTGCTGGGCACGGCAAAGACGTCGGCCAATCCGCCGGCGAGCTTCAAGATCCTGAGCCAGGTGGACATCGAGAAGGCCAAGATCGAACAAGAGAACAAGGAACGCGCTGCCAACCCCTCTCTTGCGCTCTGGAAGTCGATTAAGGACCAGTTGACGGCGGCCAACGGCCAGAGCTACTTCGACTCGAGCATGAAGGATGCCGCGCTGCCCGGCGGCGCCGGCGGCGTTCAGAAGTTCAGCGGGAAACTGGTCTCGCAGGAGCCCGAGACGCGGCCGAAGAAACTGGTGCTGGCGCTTACGGATTCGACGACGCCGGAAGTGACGCTCGATCTAGACGCGCCGCTGCCCGGGAAGGCGGATCCGGGAACCGCGATCTCCTTCAATGGCGTGGCGAAGGAGTTCACCGCCAGCCCGTTTAACGTGACCTTTGCGGTGCAGAAGAAGGACGTCGAGGGTTGGCCGGTGAAGGCAGAACCGGTGCGGCGCCCGGTGCACCACCGGACCAAGCAGTAGCTGAGTTTAATCGCCGCCGAGAGCGCGGCGAAGATCCTGGCTGAAGCGGCGGAGCGCCGCTGCTTCAGCCTCCGTCGCCTCCCGCTCGAATCCCCGCGCCACGAACCAGCCCCGTCCTGCCCGCTGGACCAGTGTGGCAAACCCTTCCTGCGCCAGGAGTCCGGCGGACCCAACCTGCCCGAAGCCGTCCCCATGCCGCTCGACGAGCGCGATGAAGCCGTCGCGCTCGAAAACGATGTGCTGCGTCAGTTCCGCGAAGGGAAGAATCCGGATGCCGGCCTCCGCCAGGCGTGCGAAGATTTCGTCCACGGGAGTGGAGCCTACATCTTGTAGCGGCCGAGGTCCTCGTCGCTGAGGCTCTCCAGCCAGCGCCGGAGTTCCTCGTTGTTGACCTTTTCGGCCGAAGCGTTGTTGACCTTTGCGCTGCGGATCACCGCTTCTTCGACGTAGATCGGGCAATCGAGGCGCAGCGCCAGCGCCAGCGCGTCGCTGGGGCGCGAATCGACGCTGATCAACTCGCCGTCCTTCTCCAGCCAGATCACGGCGTAGAAGGTATCGTCCTTCAGTTCGCTGACCACGACCTTGCGCATGCCGGTGTTCAGCCCGAACAGCACCTGGCGGATGAGGTCGTGTGTCATCGGACGCGGCGTGGCCACCTTCTCAATTTCGAGCGCGATCGCGTTCGCTTCGAAAATGCCCACCCAGATCGGGAGTATCGCCGTTCCGTTGACGTCCTTCAGCACAACGATCGGAGTATTGGTGACCGGGTCCATCATCAGGCCCCGAATCTTCATTTCAACTTCCATGAGATCCCTCCCTTCAGGCCGCGGACGCCGCAGCGGCCGCTTCTCCCGCCAGTGAATTCGGACCGGACCGGGTAACGCGCACAGACGCGTAGGTTCCGGCGAGTGTCCTGCCGTCGCGTGGCTCGCTGAACACGGGATGCGTGAAATTCAGCGTGCGGTTTTGCGTTGTGCGGCCGATCCATTGTCCGGTGGCCAAATTATACCCCTCTACGAGACATTCCTCCAGCGCGCCCACAAGCCGGCTGTTTCGCCGGATCTGAATCGAACGCTGCCGTTCCTGCAAGATCGTCAGCCGGCGGCCCTTTTCGTCTTCGCTCAACTGGGTATCGAGGGCGAGAGCGTGCGTGTTCGGCCGCGGGGAGTACTTAAAGCTGAACACGGAATCGTATTCCACTTCGTCGAGCAGAGCGAGGGTTGCGTTGAAGTCCGCTTCGGTCTCTCCCGGGAAACCGGTGATGATGTCCGTGCTGATGGCGATGTCGCGTTTGGCGCTCTTCATCCACTCGATGCGGCGCATGTACTCGTCCCGGGTGTACTGCCGCCGCATCCGCGACAGCACCTCGGTGGAACCGGACTGGACGGGAAGATGAACGTGGTTGCACAGCGTGGGGAATTCGTCGATGGCGTCGATGATGTCCCGCACGAAGTCCCGCGGGTGCGAAGTCGTGAAGCGCACGCGGCGGATGCCGTCCACCTGCGCCATCTCGCGGAGCAGGCGGGCGAAGTCCCAGCCGGCATCCGAGGGGTCCCGGTAGCTGTTCACGTTCTGGCCCAGGAGTTGGATTTCGGTGTAGCCCGCTCCGGCAAGCCGCCGCGCCTCGGCCATCACGCTCGCGCTGGTGCGGCTGCGTTCCGGGCCGCGCGTGAACGGCACCACGCAATAAGCGCAGCTTTTGTCGCAGCCTTCGATGATGGTGATGTAGGCGCGGTGAGGATTGTCGCGCCGCGTGTACGGCGTGTCGAAGGTTTCGTCCGTGTCCAGGCTCAATCCCGTGACGCGCCGCCCGCCGTTTTCGATCTGCACCAGCAGGTCCGGCAGCCGCGTGTAGCTGGCCGAGCCGGCCACGAGGCTGACGTGGGGCGCGCGTTCGAAGATCCGTTCGCCCTCTTGCTGCGCCACGCAGCCCAGAACGCCGAACACCTTGCCCTTGCCCGCGTCGCGCTTGAACTGCTGCAGGCGGTGGAACACCTTCTGCTCGGCCTTATCGCGAATGCTGCACGTGTTGTAGAGCACCAGGTCGGCCGCTTCCGGACCTTCCACCTGCGTATAGCCGCGGGCCAGCAGCGTGCCGGTGACTTTCTCCGAGTCGTGCGCGTTCATCTGGCAGCCGAAGGTTTCGATATAGAAGGTCTTCATGGCGAACGATCCGCGAACGTTGAGGCCTACCGGTGGCCGAAATACATCAGCCAGCCGATGACGAACACCGAGCCAACGAAGTAGGCGAAGCAGCGCAGGCCGTACTGAAGCCGCTCCTTGTCGGTCTTCTTGGTGACGATGCCGAGAACGATCGAGCTGAACAGCGCGAACAGCAGGGCCGCTTCGAAGTGGGAGACGAGATTCAGTTTCGGCATCAGTCCTTCTTCCCTATCGCGATCTCGTAAGCGTCGGTCAAGGCGAGCACATTCAGCAGCCCGGCGGCAACGAGAAATTTTGCTCCATAGTCATGCACGTGTCCAGCAACGTCGGGCTGGGCATAACCGAGCCAAACCGCCAGAAAGTAGAGAATTCCCGAGCATACGTCGCCGATGAACCCGCCGGTATAAATGATCGTCGTGAGCAGATCGCCGGTTTGCGGTTGGAACATCGGCCCGCGCATCATCAGGCCGAGGACGAACATCATGATCACGCTGAGGCTGACGAGAGCGCCCCGCCCGCGCCGGTGGAGCAGGAAGTGGCCTCCGCCGGGGATGAGCCAGCCAAGGGCCACCACGGGAAGCCATGCGCGGAATGCAGGCGTGGAAGTCCCGGCGGACGTGCTTGTGTTCGCCATATTTCTTATTCTAACGCGGCCCGGGAAACATTCTCGCGAGCCTGTATTCATGCGGGTTTCGTGCCCCGGAAGTCTGGAGTTTTCCATCCGGGTTCCAGCGGCTGGGTTATCCTAGGACTAGTGAAACAAACGCTGTTCTTGAGCCCGCCGTCCCTTGAGGGCTTTGATGGAGGGGCCGGCGCGCGGTATCAAGCTAAACGCGAGGTCACGTCCTACTGGTTCCCGACCTGGCTTGCCCAGCCGGCGGCATTAGTGCCGGGCAGCAAGCTGATCGACGCTCCGCCGCACGAGCAGACCTTGGAGGACGTGCTCTCGGTGGTGAACAACTACGAATTGTTCATCGTGCACACAAGTACGCCAAGCCTGAACAACGACATCCGCTGCGCTGAGGCGATCAAGGCGAAAAATCCGAAGGCGAAAGTCGGTTTCATCGGAGCGCATGTCGCCGTTCTGCCGCACGACACGCTTCGCCAGGCGTCGAATATCGACTTCGTGTGCCGTAATGAATTCGACTTCACTTGTCTCGAACTGGCTCAGGACAAGCCTTGGAACGAAATCGCCGGCCTGAGTTACCGCGACGATACCGGTCATATCCGCCACAATCCCGAACGTGAACTAATTCACGATTGGGACTCGATGCCGAGTGTTCTTCCCGTCTATCATCGCGATCTGCAGATAGAAAAGTACTTCATCGGGTATCTGCTTCATCCGTACGTGTCGTTCTACACCGGCCGCGGTTGCCCGGCCAAATGCACGTTTTGCCTTTGGCCGCAGACCATCGGGGGCCATGCCTATCGCACCAAATCTCCCGCCGCCGTTCTGCGCGAGGTAGAGCTGGGCAAGGAGCTTTTCGGCAGCCGTGTGCGCGAGTGGATGTTTGACGACGACACATTCACGATTAACAAGCCGCGCGCGGTGGAGATCGCCAAGGGCATGAAGAAGCTCGGGTTGACGTGGTCCTGCAACGCCCGCGCCCATCTCGACTACGAAACCCTGCGCCAGTTGCGCGACAACGGCCTCCGGCTTCTGCTGGTCGGCTTTGAGTCCGGCAATCAGCAGATCCTCAACCGGATGAAGAAGGGGCTCACCGTTGCTACCGCGCGGGAATTCATGAAGAACTGCAACCGGCTTGGAATCCGCGTGCACGGCACGTTCATGATCGGGCTGCCGGTCGAGACCGAGGAGACCATCGACGAGACGATCCGCTTCGCCGAGGAACTGGATCCGTTCTCGATTCAGGTTTCGATCGCCGCGCCCTACCCCGGCACGGAACTGTACCGGCAGGCGATGGAAAACGGCTGGGTGGACAGCGGCGCGCTCATCGCCAATAATGGCATCCAGATCTCCACGCTGCGCTACCCGCACCTGTCGCCCGACGCGATCGAAGACGCGGTGGAACGCATGTATCGCCGCTTCTACTTCCGTCCGCGGCCGATACTCCGCTTCGTTTGGGAGATGTCGCGCGATGCGCAGATGCTGCGCCGCCGCTTGAGGGAAGGGCGGGAGTTCTTCGGTTATCTGCGGGAGCGGCGCAAAACGGTCCGCGCCCGGCAGCAAAGCGCCGGCACGAGCACGCCGGCTACCGCACAATAGAGCTGTTTTTCATGCCCCCGCCAGCACCAACAAAGCCGGAGCGCGCGCTGTCCCTCACCGCGAAGACGCGGCTGTTCACATTCATCGTCATCGTCAGCAACGTCATCGGAAATCTCGCGCTGAGCCACGGCCTGCGCAACACGGGAAGCCTGGTCGGGGGGCCCGCGCTCGGCTATATCACGGTGCTGTTCAACCCCTGGGTCGCCGTGGGCGTCGTGTTCCTGATTGTCTGGTTCCTCTCGCACATGACGCTGCTGAGCTGGGCGGACTTAAGCTACGTGCTTCCCGTAACCGCGATCGGCTACGCGCTGATTGCGCTCGGTGGGCGCGTGTTCCTGCATGAATCGGTCTCACTCGTCCGCTGGGGTGGCATCGCCTTCGTCGTTTGCGGGGTCAGCCTCGTCGGCGGCACCGATCCGCGCGCGAGGCCGGAGAAAAAGCAGCCATGAAGTGGCTTATTCTCGCCATCGTCATCCTCTCGACGACGTCCGGGGATGTTCTGCAGGCCCTCGGCATGCGCCGGCACGGCGAGATCGACGATTTCCGCCCCGACAGCCTCGGCCGGCAGGCGCTTCAGGCCATCCGGAACCCCGCCATCGGCGGCGCGGTGTTCGCCATGACCGTCGCGTTTTTCAGCTTTATGGCGCTACTATCGGTGGCCGACGTCAGTTTTGCGTCGCCGGCCACGGCGGGCAGCTATGTGCTCGACACGATCCTGGCGCGCACGGTGCTCAAGGAACACATCGACACGAGGCGCTGGGCAGGCGCAGCGCTCGTGGCTTTCGGCATCTTCCTGCTCTCGCGCTGAGATTCAGAAGGAGAACGCATCCTCGACCGCGGCCGCAAAAGATAGCAGGCGCGCCTCGTCGAACGCTTTGCCGACGATCTGCAGCCCGATCGGCAGCGCGCCCTTGGGCACCGGACAGGGCAAGGACATCGCCGGCAGACCCGTCACATTGATCGCGCGCATCGTTCGCGTCGTCGCCAGACGCGTGTCCATCCTTCGTCCGCCCAACTCGACCTCGCTCTGCCCGATGCGCGGCGCCGGCATCGGCGTCGCAGGCGCGAACAGGAAATCCACTTTGTCGAACACCGCGCGAAACTCACGGCACAGCGGCAGGCGCAACCTTTGCGCGTCCACATAATCAGGGCCGGTAATGAGCAACCCCTGTTCGAGAAGCGCGAAGACATCGTCGCCGAACAGGTCACGCCGCGCCATCCGGCGCCGGTAGACAGCCGTTGCTTCGGCGAGCAGGATCGTCCGGGCGACCGTGTTCAGCGCCTCCATGTCCGGCAGGCCCACCGAGACGATCTTCGCGCCGAGGCCTGCCATCCGCTGTGCGGCATCGAGAATGGCAGCCTGCGTTTCCGGCGCGATTACCTCGAAGTAGAAATTCCGCGGCATGCCGATCCGGAGCACCCGAAAATCGAGCTGACGCGGGGCGTAACTCGTGCGCGGGCGGTTCACGCTGGCCGGGTCCCGCGCGTCAAAGCCCGCCATGGCATCGAGCATCAGAGCGACGTCGGCCACCGTCTGCGCCATCGGGCCGGCATGATCGAGCGTCAGACCGAGCGGTTGAATGCCGGAGGTGCTGACGAGGCCGTAGGTCGGCTTCAAGCCGGTGATGCCGCAGAACGAAGCGGGAATGCGGATCGAGCCTCCGGTGTCGGTGCCGGTGGCGCCGAGCGCCATGCCGGTCGAGACCGCCACTCCGGACCCGCCGCTCGAACCTCCGGGAATGCAGCGCGGATCGTGCGGATTGCGCACCGCGCCGAAATGCGGATTCGTGCTCGTGACGCCGTAAGCCAGCTCATGCAGTCCGGTCTTGCCCACCATCACCGCGCCGGCGTTCTCCAGACGCTCCGCGACGGCGGCGTGCACGTCCATCGGGTCGTCCGCGAATAGAAGGGAGCCGCAGGTTGTGCGAACGCCGTGCGTGCGTATCAGGTCTTTGTGTGCGATGGGGATACCGTGCAGCGGCCCGCGGTCGCGCCCGGCGGAAAATTCCGAATCCAACGCCGCCGCGCGTTCCAACGCCTGCGTCGCGGTCACCGTCACGAAGGCATTGAGCTTCGGATTATCTTCCTCAATCCGCTCCAGGCAGCGCCGCGTCAGCTCGACACATGTAATTTCACGCCGCCGAAGCGCCTGGCCCGCTT
>JAJYKC010000089.1 GCA_021788955.1 Acidobacteriota bacterium | reverse complement strand
GGCTGGAAGTACATTTCCGGATCGTCGAGGTTGGAGCCCGAGTAGTAGCGGTCGATGCGGATCCACTGTAGCTGGCGGCCCTTGGCGGTTTCTTCCTTGCCGACGACGGCGATGTTATTTTCGGCCTGGCAGGCGACGTTGCAGGCGTTGCAGCCGACGCAGGAGTTGAGGTCGAAGGTGAGGCCCCACTTATAGCCTTCGTAGATGTAATCGGGGTAGAGGGTGTTCTTTTGTTCTTCGGCTTCTTCGACGGCGAACTCGACCTGCGGGTTCTTGCGGTATTCCTCGAGCGTCTTCAGGCGCACGGGGTCGCGCTCTGCCATGGTCGACTGATGCTGGGTGGCGGCGAGCAGGTAGGTGCGGCCGGTTTTGCGGATGTCGACGCCGGCGGAGTGCCAGAGGCTGTCGGAGGTGCGGATCTTGTAAGCGTTGAATCCGGTTCCGTCGGAGACGCGTCCGCCGTGGGTCCGGCCGTAGCCGAGGTGGACGGTGATGGAGTCGGCGGCGTGCCCTGGGAGGATCCAGACCGGCGCTTCAATCATGCGTCCTTCGAAGTTCAGGGCAACGACGTCTTCGGTTTGCAGATTCAGCTTCTGAGCGGTTGAGGGGGCGATCCAGACGGCGTTGTCCCAAGTGCTCTTGGTGGTCGGCTTCGGCAGTTCCTGGAGCCAACCGTTGTTGGCGAACGAGCCATCCCAGATGGTGGGATCAGGGCGGAAGACGATTTCGATGCCGGAAGCCGGGGACGCGGTGGAGACCGGCGGCATCTTGGCGTCGACTTTGACGGGTTCGAGCGCGGTGTTCGAGACGAGGCCGTCGTGGAGGGCGATTCTCCAGTTTTGGTCGAAGTCCTTGTCGCCGAGTTTCTGCTGCCAGTAGGACTTGACTAAGTCGTGGGCGGAGCGGCCGGCGTCGCCGCCGAGAGATGCGAGCAACTCAATCTCGGTGCGGCCGCCATAAAGCGGAGCGATGAGAGGTTGCTGGATGGTGATGGTGCCGTCGTGGGCGCGAGCGTCGCCCCAGGTTTCCAGGTAATGTGCCGCGGGCAACTGCCACTGACAAAGGACGGAGGTTTCGTCGTTGTAGAGCGAGAGATGGGCCTTGAGCTTGACCTTGGCGAGGGCCCCGGCGAAGTCCAGGTCGGCTGGGGCGTCGTAGACGGGATTACCGCCGAGGATGAACAGGGTTTCGACCTGGCCGGCACGCATGGCCGCGACGAGATCCTTGAGCGACTGGGTGTTGTCGACCGGGGAATACTCGAGGGGCTCAGTGTAGGAAAGCGTCTTGCCGACGTTGCCGAGCGCTGCGTTGATGGCGTGGGCGACGGCGTGGACGGCGGGCGGCTGATAGGGCCCGGCGATGACAACGGAGCGGCCCGCGGCGGACTTGAGGTCGGCCGCGATGGTGGCGACGGCCTTGTGCGGCGCGGAGCTTGCCGTGGCCCCGGAGACGCCGAGGGCGGCCGCGAGATCGCGGGCAAAGCCTTCGATTTCCGCCGATTTCAGGAGAATGTGCTCGTCGGCGGTGGCGCCGGTGGGCGAGTAGTGCGGCTCGATGGCGTAGAGACGGTTAACTTTGGTCTGCTCCGCGGGAGTGCCTTCGGCGACCGCCTGTACGGGGTTGGAGGGCGCGGGGCTGGTGTCTTCCTCGACGTGGGTTGAGGCCTGGTTCCGGAGTGGAGCGACAGGGCCGGCTTGGAAGCCTTCCTGGCGGTCAGCCTTCGAGGAGGGCTCGGCGGTGATGTTGGTGCGGATGCGGCGGCCGCGGATGAAATCGCGGGCGTAGCGGACACGCCCATCGCCGGAGGTGAGGAAGTCGGAGTCAAGCGAGACGACGACGTCGGCGTTTTCGAACTGATAGACGGTGTTGACCGGGCGGCCAAATGCGAGTTTGGCGCCTTCCTGGACGTTGTTCCGGCCCACCGGCTCCCACTGATGCCACTTGAGGTTCGGCAGAGCCTGTTGGGTGTAAGCTAGCTGGGCCGCAAGGCTGGGCGAGGTGACTGGGCGGGTGAGGATGGCTATGCCCTTGCCGCCGTTGTTCTTGGCGTCCTGTTGGATCGAGGCGAGAACGCCGTCGAAGGAGCCCCAGCTTGTGATGTCGCCGTAGCGGAGGACGGTTTGGGAGCGGTCGGGATCCCAAAGATCGAGAACAGAGGCCTGCGCGAAGGCGTCGGTCGAGCCCAGGCTGCCGGGATGGTCTGGGTTGCCCTCGACTTTAGTAGGCCGGCCAAGATGGCTTTCGACGAGAAGGCCGATGGCGGCGCCCGGACCGGCCAGCGCGGTGGCAAAGAAGAGCGGCTTGCCGGGGGTGAACTCGTCGGGTTGCTTGACGTAGGGGACGATTAACTCTTTGGGCTGCTTGGTGCAGGCGCTCAATCCGGCGAGGGCGAGGGAGGAGGCCATCACCTTCAGCGCCGTGCGGCGGTTGACCGGATCCATCCAATCCGGGGCGCGGTTGGGGAACTCGTCCTCGACAAACGCCTGAAAATCCTCGGTTTCCGCGATCTCTTCCAGGCTCTTCCAGTAGGTTGGGCCGGTGGACTCGCTGAGGCGCCGGCGGAGACGCTCGATGTCGAGCCGCTCCTTCGGTTTGGCCTGGACCGGGGCGATCGACGTTACGTCGATGGACTGGGCCGGGCTTTGCGCTTCGCCGTTCAGGCGTACCAGCCCTTCGGTCCGGCTGGGTTCGTTTTTATGACTGCCGTTCATCGATGACACGTGTAGCAATCCGTCAGACTCTGGACATGATATTCGGCAACGAGCTTCTTACCGAGCTCGGCCTGGTTGGCGGGCGCCTGATAGGCCGTGTTGAAAACTTCCGACCGGGGACGGATGTAATTCTCCGGGTTCCGGTGGCACTCCAGGCACCAGTTCATGTAGAGCGTGTTCTGCTTGTACATGAAGGAGATATTCTGCACCTCGCCGTGGCAGGTGGAACAGCCGATCCCCTTGTTCAAGTGGATGCTGTGGTTGAAGTAGACGAAATCGGGCAGGTCATGGACCCGGGTCCACTCGATCGACTGCCCGGTGCGCCAGCTTTCCCGGACCGGTTCAAGGACGGCGGCGTTGGTCCAGATCTGCGAGTGGCAGCTCATGCAGACTTCGGTAGCCGGCAGGCCTGCCCTGGCGCTGGTTTCCACCGACGTATGGCAATAGCGGCAATCGATGCCGTCGTCGAGTACGTGGTGTTTGTGACTGAACGGAATGGGCTGCGTTCTTACGACCTTGACGTCGGTGATGTATGCGCCGCGATCGATCGAGTAGGCAAGGGCGATGATGCCACCGACGAGCAACACTCCGCCGACAATGCTTACTTTCGCGATCGAGTTCGCGCTTCGATGGAAGATCTGCATGCGAGCTTGATCCTTAATCTTTAAATACTAGACGAAATTTTGTCAAAGTGCAAAAAATCCGCTCAGACGAGCAAACTCGGGATTGGATCCTTCGAGATCGGCAAGAACCGGTCAGGTCCGCGGGCGAGCCATCTTTATTAGCCAGCGAACGCAAACCGAGGCAGTATAGCGAAGATCGGCGGGGGATTGCAAAAACAGAAGGGGGGTTGAATGTTTTTAGAAGGCGAGCGCCGGGATGCGGGCGCGGAGGGCGTCAGCGAGCGAGCGGGCGATAGCTTCCCAGGAATAGTCTTTTTCAACTACAGCGCGGGCGCGGGCGGTCATGGGGCCGAGTTGGGGGGCGGAGTCGCCGGCGAGTTGCTCGATGATGCGCGGGAACTCGATGAGAGGAGCAACGAGAAGGTGTTCGCCGGGAACTAAGTTGAGGCCGCGGACGCCGAAGGGTGTGCTGAGGACGGGGACGCCGGCGGCCATATAATCCAGGATCTTCAGGTTGGTGCCGGAGCCCATTTCCATGGGGTTGAGGGCGAGATGGGCGCGTGAGAGAGCGAGGTCTTTGGCGCGGTCATCGAGGACGCCGAGCGGAGTGACGTTAGCCGGGAGTGGGAGGCGGAAGACGCGGAAGTAGTCGCAGACGCTGCCGAGGAGTTGGAAGCGGACATCGGGGAGGCGGCGTGCGATTTCGGAGACGAAGAGGGCGGCCTCGATGTTGGGCTCGTGCCAGCTTCCGAGGAAGAGGACCGTGAAGGGCGAGGGGAGGACCGCGCGTTCGGCGAAGGGGTGGTAGGTGACGGAGGCGAGGTCGACGCCGTTGGGGGCGAGGACGATTTTTTCCGGTGGGATGGCGTAAGAGGCGGCCAGGAAGTCTGCATCGGCGCTGGAGCAGGTGAGAATCGCGTCGCTATCCCGGCAGGCACGGCGTTCGCAAGCGTCCGTCAGGCGGAGAAGGTAGCGGCCCATGGCGTTGTCCGGTAGCATTCGGGCTTTTAGCGTGTACTCGGCGTCCTGTGCTTCGTAGGCGATGGGTTGGGAGTCGCGGACGGCTTCGATGGCCGCAATCAGGTAGGGATGGCAGGTGACGAGCAGGCTGCTCGCGGCGGCGGACCGGCGAAGGGCGGCGAGGTAGTCCGGCGTGAGGGAGAACAGGCGGGGCATGACGACGTCGGTGACGGGAACGCCGCCGGCGCGGCGAGAGGCGCGGGCTTCGCGCTGGATGTGTTCATCTGTTTTCGCGATGCGGATTTCCCGGACGCCGGGGGCGATCTCCTGGTTGAGGCCGGGTTGAAAGTCTTCGGCGAAGGTAAGGAGTTCGACGCGGCAGTCGAGTTCGCGGGCGAGGCAGCGGTAGAGGTGATAGACGCGGCTCTTGCCTCCGCCGCGGGGCGGGTAGATGGAGAATGTGACGCAGACGGTGATGTGGCGGAGGGGCCGGGAAATGGGGCGCGAGCCGGCGATGGGGGCGCCCGTGAGGGTTTCCGCAACCGAGTCCCAGCGGATGCAGGCGACTTTGGTGCGGCAGGCAGGGGCCATGGCGCGGGCTTCGGCGATGTGGGTGGCGAGGTACGCGATGCGCTCGGCGAGGGCGGCGGGATCAGGCGGGACGGCGAAGCCGGTGAGGCCGTTGTCGACGAACTCGTTGGGTCCGCCGGAGTCCGTGCACGTGAGCACGGGCTTGCCGCTGTTCATGGCCTCGATGGTGACCAGTCCGTAGTCTTCGTCATAGGGGACATAGAGGGCGGCAAGGCAGTTGGCGTAGAGGTCGACGACATCGGCGTCGTTGACGAAACCGAGGAATTCGATGCGCGGGTCGTCGGCGGCGAGGGCGCGGAGGGAGGCTTCGTCGGGACCGGTTCCGGCGATTTTCAATGGGACGGTGGTTTCGGCGCGGAGCATGGCCTCGACGAGGAGGCGGACGCGCTTGGCGTTGTCGAGGCGGGAGACGGTGAAGAAATACTCGGAGTTGCCGGAGCGCAACGAGGTCAGGTCCGAGGGAGGATAGCAGACCGAGACTTCGGCCCCCGGGGGGAAGTAGCCGGGGCGGCGGGCGACGTTGTGGCTGATGGCGGCGTATTTGGAAATCGAGGGCAGCGCGAGAGCGCAATCGTCGAGGAAGTGGAGGACTTCGCGGATGAGCGGGCCGGGAAACTGGAACAGTTCCGGAGGGACGCCGGCGGCCTGGCGGAGACGGTCGAGGCGGGCGAAGCATTCTGGGATGTGGGCCCGGGAGGGGGTTTGGGACCGAAGGAAAGCTGTAAGCGAGGCGACGGCGGGGTGGTTCGATTCGCAGCGCGTAGGGAACGGCGGATAGGTGTCGTAGAGCCCGCGGAGGCGGTGAAGCAGGTAGAGCACGTGGCGCGGATGAGAGATCATCCAGGCCGGGTATTTCAAGCTGATGACGAGGTCGAAATGAGAGAGGTCGAGTTGAGAGAAGGCGCGGTAGGAATCGATGAGGTCCCAGAACGACAGTTCGCGGGAGGGGATTTTGATGAGTTCGGCTTGGTGCGCGGTTTCCTGGTTGAGATGGTTGAGGAGGCCCCAGGCGAGTTTTTCCGCGCCGCCGATGGTGAAGGGGACCGGGCTTGGTGCGACGAGGGCGATTTTCATGGGCGCTTCGGTTACTGGCTAAGCAGCGCGGCGACGGTGTCCCAGGAGATGTCCATCGACTCGTAGCGCTGGTAGCCGTTGGAGCCGAGATCGGCGCCGTGGCGGGGCAGACCGTAGAGTTCGTCGATGGCGTCGGCAATAGCGCGGGGTTCGGGATCGGCGATCATGCCGGTGTCGCGGTGGCGGACAAACTCGAGCGGGCCGCCGGAGTCGTGGCAGGTGATGACGGGCTTACGCGCGAGCATGGCTTCGAGGGTGACGTAGCCCAAATCTTCGCCGCGCGGACCGAAGAAGACGGCGAAGGAATGGGCGTAGAAAGCGAGGAGGTCGTCTTCGTCGAGTTCGCCGATCAAGCGGACACGATGTTCGAGGCCGAGCGCGGCGATTTCGCTTTCGTAGACGGCCCGCTGACCGCCGGATCCCGAGATGATCGCGAAGACAGGCGCGGTGACGTAGCGCATGGCTTCGATGAGGAGGATCTGGCGCTTGTGGCGCTCGAGGCGGCTGGGCGCGAAGACGTAAGGGAGCGGGTCCGCGGTATAAAGTTTGGCCGAGAGCGGGGGTGGGTGGTAGAGCGGAGTGGCTGTGACTCCGTTGAAGTGATGGAGCCGCTCGGCGACGGTCTGCGAGTTGGCGAAGCGCCGCGGGATGGCGGCGAGATGCTCGGTGTCGAGGCGGTAAATCAGGGCGCGGAGTTCTTCGGCTTCCGGCGTACGCGGGGCCTGTGATTCCCACTCGTCGTAGACGGTGCGATGTTGGTGCAGCAGCCACAGCGTTTTTTCCGGGTGTTTCAGATAGTAGGCGGGAAAGCGGAGGCATACGACGCGATCGGGGGTGGGGACACCGAGGCAGGTGAAGTCTTCGTTGAGCCACTGTTCGACGCCGTGCCGCACGGCATGTTCGGGCTGGAAGCGGAACGGCATGGTGACGATGTCGGCAACGTGACCGGCGCGCCGAAGCGCGGCGCGGAGACCGGCGGCGTGGGCTTCGGAACCGCCCTCAATGAAGGGGGTGCGGACGGTCGCGATGGCGATTCTCAATCGGCGCTCCGGCGCGCGGCTTCGAGGGCCTCGACTCTGCGCTCGAGTTCGAGTAGCGCCTCACGGTTGGCTTTGTTGAAGGCGACGCGGGCGGCCTGGCGCTCGAGTTCGGCGACGGATGACTTGTCGGCTTTCCCTTCCATGGGGCCGACCAATTCGAGGCGAAAGACGCGCTGGACTTCGGCGAAGCGGCGCTCGATGGAAGCTTCGAGCCGGCACAGGTTTGCTTCGAACGCTGGGAGATTGAGAATGAGGTTGGCGATGCGCAGCAGGGGTCCGGCGACGGGGAGTCGGAACAGGCGCTCTCGGCGCAAGGCCACGTCGAGGCCGGGCACCAGAACCCCGCGCGTTCGGCCTTCGCCGGAGTGACTTACCGCGGCGATGAAATCGAGCTTGGAGAGGTTACCGGAGTGGAGGCGATCCGCGTAAGAGGCCGCGGCGTCGCGTTCGGGTTCACGGCCGAGTAACTCGCGGTAAATGACCCTGACTAGCGTTTCGTCGTGAAACGGGAGGAATCGGGAGAGCGGGAGCGGGCGGGGCGCCGATTCGAGGTCTGGTGGAAGCGGCGCGAGTAAGTTGCGATGGCTTGTATCGGGGGCGGACGCGGCGCAGGCGGCGGGGAGCTTTCGCGCGGCCGCTTCGTCGCGCACGCGCTGAATCAAGGAGTCCAGATCGAGAGGTTTCGTCCCGGAAGAGTTCATTTGGACCAAAGAACGCCTTCTCATTATAGTGAGGCGGTTAGAGGGATGGCTGTTTTGGAGTGGCGGGGATCTTTATAATGGAGTCACGCGCCCGTAGCTCAGCCGGATAGAGCGATTGACTTCGAATCAATAGGCCGGGGGTTCGAGTCCCTCCGGGCGCGCCACTTCACTTAGGCGGCAGACCGAACTTCCTAGGACTTAGGTTCTAGTATTGCGGCTGGCGCGGTTAATTCCTATTGCAGCAAAGCTAAGGC
>JAJYKC010000088.1:315-7981 GCA_021788955.1 Acidobacteriota bacterium | reverse complement strand
CCCTTGAGCGAATACATCTCGCCCGGCTACGCCCAACTCGTCCACGAAGCCGGCGTCCAGACCCGCGTCGTCCCGCCGAAGTTGGACTTCGCCAGTTACTACCTCACCGACATGTCGAGTTTCTCGAACGTCGTCCGCATCGCCCGCCTGAACCCCTTCTTCGCCGAGCACATGCAGATCCGCCCCCCGCGCGACTACCGCCTCCGCGACTTCGTCGGCGCGAACGCCATCCTCATGGGCGCACGTCCCGCCGACCCCTGGGTCGAACTTTTCGACCGCGGTCTCAACTTCCGCTACCGCCGCGACTACGGCGAAGGCGGCACCTACTGCGTGAACCTCAATCCCCGCCCCGGCGAGCAGAACGAGTATCATTCCTCGTTCTCTGGCCCTGCCCGCACCGAATACGGCGGCGTCGCCTTCGTCCCCGGCCTCAACCGCCGCGGGAGTGTCCTCATTATCTTCGGAACCTCCGGCGCCATCCACGAAGTCTCCGCCGAGTTCGTCACCAACGAGCGCCTCTCCGGCCGCTTCCTCGATAACCTCACCCGTGAGTCCGGCGGCGGCCAACTGCCTTACTTCGAAGTGCTCCTGAAATCCACCACCGTCGGCGACGCCGCCAGCGACCCCGAAATCGTCTCCTACCGCATCGTCCGCTGACTCGCCTCTACTGCTTCTCCCAAACCATCGTGGCGCTGTATGCTTTGCCGTCCGCGTTCGTGCCTCTGAGCGTGTTCGTCATCGTCTTGCCATCCTTCGCCACCACGCTCCGCCCTCGGACGCTGAACTTCCCGTCCTTCTTCTTCTCACTGAACGTGAACGTATTCGCATTCACCTGTTTGATCGAGATGGTGTCAAACGGGGCGCCGGTCACCTCCGCTTCGCTCCCGTCATACTTTGCCGTGTAGCTCGACTCAATCGCTGCCCCATCGGCGCGCTCTCCGGTAGTGGTCACCTTCACCCCGCCATCCGATGCTTCCCGTGTCGTAGAAAGACTCTTAACGGGAGCCGAGGGGCTGAACTTCGACTTCTCCATGTTCAGCTTCCACGTTCCAAGCGAGTTGTCCGCCGCATACGCTCCGATTGCCGCCATCGCGACACCGATGGCAATCCGTGTCATCCTGTTCCGCATTTGTTTGCCCTTTCCGCCGGGAACCCGATTCCCGGACCCAAACTGCGGATACTATAACTCCAGCCGCCCCCGAGTGCACCCGGGTCGCTGCGCTTGCGAGAGTACCTACCCCGCCAGCAGCCCGCTCCGCTCAAGCAGTGCGTTCGGGTCCGGGTCCCGTCCCATGAACGCCCGGAACAGTCCCGCCGGGTCCGCGCTGTCGCCCTTGGCGAGGATGTTATCGCGGAACGAAGCCCCCGTCTCCCCGTTGAAGATCCCTTCCTTCCGGAACCGGCTGAAAGCGTCCGCGTCCAGCACCTCCGCCCACTTATACGAGTAATAACCCGCCCCATAACCCACCGGACTCGCGAATAAGTGAGTAAATCCCGCTAACATCCCGTAGTTATCCGGCAGCGGCGCCGGTGAGTATCGCGCCAGTATGTTCCTCGCATAACTCATCACGTCGCCGTCCCGTTCCGGCGAGTAATGCCGGTGCAACGCCAGGTCCACCGTCCCAAACCCTACCTGCCGCATCTGCGCGTTCGCCGCCCGGAAATTCTTCGCCCGCTTCATCTTCGCGAACAACTCTTCCGGTATCGCCGCGCCCGTCTCGTAATGCCGCGCGAACAGGTCCAGCGCCTCGCGCTCCCACGTCCAGTTCTCCATGATCTGGCTCGGCAGCTCGACAAAATCCCACGCCACGTTCGTCCCCGCCAGGCTCCGGATCGGCACCCGGCTCAGGCAATGGTGCATCAGGTGCCCGAACTCGTGAAATATCGTCTCCACCTCGCGGTGCGTCAGCAGCGCCGGCTTCCCGTCCACCGGCGGCGTCAGGTTCCCGCAGATCAGCCCCACGTGCGCCTCGCCCAACCGGCTCGCCGGACCTCCCGTGATCAGCGAATCCATCCACGCCCCGCCCCGCTTGTTGTCCCGCGGAAACCAGTCGGCGTAAAACAGCGCCCACAGTTTCCCGCTCTCCGGATCCTCCACGCGGTACGTCCGCACGTTCGCATCCCAGGCCGGCACGCCCTGCTCTTCCACCACCCGGATGCCGTACAGCTTCGTCGCAATCTCGAACAACCCCGCAATCACGCGGTCCACCGGAAAATACGGCCGCAGTTCTTCTTCGTCGAAATCGTACAGCTTCTTCCGCAGTTTCTCCGCCCAGTAGCCCACGTCCCACGGCTGCATCTCGATCCCGGCGAACTCGCGCAACTCCGCGTTCTCCGCCTCGAACCGCGTCTGCGTCTTCCGCGCCAGCTCTTCTAAAAACCCCTCAGCCTTCTCGCCCCGGTGTGCCATCCGGTCTTCGAGCACGAGATCCGCGAAACTCGCATACCCCAGCAGCGCCGCCTTCTCGCGCCGCAACTCCAGAATCCGCGCGATCCGCGGCCAGTTGTTCCGCTCGCCCGACGTCGCCCGCTGGTTGTACGCCCGCCACACCGTCTCCCGGATCTCCCGCTTGTCCAGGTACGTCATCACCGCCAGATAACTCGGTGCCTGCAGCGAAAACCGCCAGCCTTCTTTCCCCTTCGCCGCCGCTGAGGCCCGCGCCGCCGCCCGCGCGCTCTCCGGCAGCCCCGCCAGGTCCGCCTCATCCGTTACAATCAGCTCAAACTCGTTCGTCGCGTCCAAAACATTTTCGGCAAACTTTGTCGTAAGCTGCGTCAGCTCGACGTCCATCGCCTCCAGCCGCTTTTTCCCCGCTTCATCGAGCAGCGCCCCGTGCCGCTTGAAGCTGTCCACCGTCTTATCGAGAAACCGCTTCCGCACCGGATCGAGCCTCCCCGCCTCGTCCGATTCCGCGCACGCCTTCACCGCCTTCCACAGCGGCTCATTCAGCGGAATCCCCGCGAAAAACAAAGCAATCGCCGGCTCCACCGCGTTGTGCGCCGCCCGCAGCGCCGGCGTCGTCGCCACCGACTCCAGATGCCGCACAATCCCCGCCGCATACTCGAGCGGCTCCGTCGCCCCATCCAGCGCCCCCAGCGTGTTGGCGTAGTTATGCCCCTCCCGCCCCGCGATCCCATCCACCGCCGCCCGGGCGTCCTCAATCAACTTCCCAATCGCCGGCTCCACCTGCTCCGCTCGCACCCGGTCAAACGGAATCCGGAACTGCATCTCCAAAAGAGGGTTTGTCTCGCTCATGATTGAAGCCTCTAGCGTAACGCGTCCCGGCCTCTTACCAGCCATTACCACGTCATGCACGGCACAAAAACCGGACGCGCTAACGGTCGAATGGCGCCTCAAGGCACTGGCGAACTTGGGAGAACGGCAAATCTATCGGAACCAGGGTGAGGAACTCGCGAAATTCAACGGGCGCCGGGTTGCCATCGCGCAGGCCACTATAAGATCGGATGAAGCTGATTGCCGGAGCAAGAGAACATGCCATCAAGACCATCGACGAGATGCTCGACAGCAATGTCCACGACGAATGGAATCCTGACACTCGGATCCTCAAAACGCGCGCCCACGAAAGAAGAAGGCGTGAAGCCACGGGGAACGACTTCGGGAGGCGTTAACCCTTGCATTCCCGTAAGCGCCCGACGGACGATTGGCGCTGATTTCAAGCGTCCGCTACACGAGTTCAATCGTAACGCGCCGGCCTACCATGGCCGCCGCCCGCTGAAGACTCGATAGCGTAATGTCGTCTTTTGCACTGAGGAGACGGTCAACTTGTGTGCGGCTTGTCTTCAGCAGCGTCGCCATCTTGTTCTTCGAGATTTTTTTCTTCTTCATGGCCTCGGCAAGTTGCCAAGCTACGACTTCCTTTACTGCTTGTGCTTGTGCCTCCTCGAAAATGCCCTCCTCTTTTAGGAAGTCATCGACGCTTGAACCCAAGTGTTTCTTGCTCATTGCTCCAACTCCTTTTTGCGTTTCCGCGCCAGTGCCAAATCTTCATCCGGCGTCGTGCGCGTTTTCTTGATAAACCCGTGCAGCGCGACCAAGTGCTCCCGGTAGAGGCAAAGCAACACGCGCGACGTGCGCTTCGCCGGCAGGTCTGTCCGAATTTCCCAGAGGCCGCTTCCCAATGCGCGGCACAACGGCATTCCAACCGGCCACCGCCATTGCGCCCTTAAAAGGTCCTTGCCTATCTCCTGCCGTTCCACGACCGGCAGATCCTTCAACCACTCGCGGACGGGTTCGCTTCCGGTCAACGTGCGGAAGAAGATCAGCGGGATTTTCTTCGGATGAGGATCGTCCGCCATCTCGTGTACCGTACTTAGCGCATTGTACCTTAAAATGTGCAACCGGCGATTATTGCCGCTCGAGATCGCCGACGAGGTCTTCCATCGCCAGCTTGGACTCGCCGGCCATGGCGCGCCCGGCGCTCTTTGGCGCATGCGACGGCTCGCGCCCCGGCGTCGGCCGGCGGCTCTGGCACGCAGGTCAGAAGGGCCTTCGCCAGGGTATCGACGCGTGCGAACCGCGCCTGCGGTGCCAGCGCCACGCGGAGCACACCCTTTCTCACCTCGATCAGGGTCGCGGCTACGCGCTCCTCGGCCCCCGTTAAGCCCTCCTGCCGCTCTGGCAATTCCTGCTTGACGGCGTATCGGATGGAAGCCGTTGGGGACGCGAAACCACGAGTTCGTTATGTGGTATTGACCTCCTTCAATACCCGGTCAGAAAACCTGATAGATCCCCGCGGCATGTATGGGCCCTCTAAATACGAAGGGACCTTGGGAGGGCATGTCGGGACGCCATCGGGCGAAAATACTCAAAAAGCGGGTCCATCCCAAACGGGATGCAGCGGTCGAGAAGTGCAACCTGCTGTAACCCGTAGCAACGGGAGCGTTGAGACAGGCAAACCGGCAGCGTCGCATCACACCCCCTTTATGTTCCACACCGCAACATTCCTCTCGGCCACAAATCGGAGATGGATCGGGGTGCCGATAAAGCCAAGCTCCGCGACAGCATCGCGCGTGAGACCAAAGATGTCGCGAATGGCGGCCGTCTGAGTTTGGATGAGTGCGGCTTGGACTGCAATCGTCGTCCGGCTTCGCCATGCTCCGTCATCTCCCGCCAGACCCCCCCATCAACCCGCCGCTGACCACCCCTCCCGCGGGACAAACCCCCCCCCCACCCCGTATCCTCAAATTAAGAACCCCGGCGATGGACGTTTCAATCGAAACCGAAAACCTGACTAAAATCTTCCGCGTCCGGCGCTTTCCCTACCTCGCCACGCGCGAGATCGCCGCCGTCGACCGCATCTCGCTCGCCGTCCCCCGCGGAACGTCCTTCGGCCTCCTCGGACCCAACGGGGCAGGGAAGACCACCTTCGTCAAGATGCTCCTGTCCGCCGTCCACCCCACCGCCGGTATCGCCCGCATCTTCGGCCGCGACGCCCGCGTCCCCGAAGCCCGCCGCTCCGTCGGCTACCTCCCGGAAAACCACCGCTTCCCCACCTACTTCACCGGCTACGGCATGCTCGATTTCTACGCCGCCCTCAGTGGTGTCCCGGCCGCCGAACGCCGCCGCCGCATCCCCGAAATGCTCGAACGCGTCGGCCTCTCCGGCTGGGACGCCATGCGCATTGGCAAATACTCCAAGGGCATGCTCCAGCGCCTCGGCCTCGCCCAAGCCATGCTCCACACCCCAGACCTCCTCATCCTCGACGAACCCTCCGACGGCGTCGACCCCGTCGGCCGCCGCCACATCCGCGAAATCCTCTCCGAACTCGAACAGCGCGGCACAACCATCTTTCTCAACTCCCACCTCCTCGTCGAAGTCGAACTGTTCTGCCGCGAAGTCGCCATCCTCCACCGCGGCCGCGTCGCTCTCACTGGTGAAGTCAAAGCCCTCACCGCCGGCAAAGGCTACCGCCTCACCGCCTCCGACGTCCCGGACCGCCTCCGCGAAACCCTCGCCGCCCGCGCCTCCGCCGTCGCCGCCAAAAACGGCCACGTCGATTTCCAGTTCCCCGATCGCGACGAAGCCAACTCCGCCCTCGACCTCCTCCGCGCCGAACGCTGCCCCATCGAAAGCCTCACCCAAACCACCAGCACGCTGGAAGACGTCTTCGTCCGAACGGTGGAAGCGCACAGGGCCGCGACCGGCGTCGAGCAAACGGCCCACGAACCGGCTCTGCCTGCACCGCCGGCCGGCTCCGTTGTGCGCGACCTTCCAGAAGCAGGGACGAAACAATGAACGCCCGCGCCACACTCGCCCTCCTCACCGATACCTTCCGCGAAGCCCTCGCCCGCAAGATCTTCTGGGGCCTCTTCGGCCTCTCCGCCCTTCTCATCACGTTTTTCCTCTTCGTGATGAAAATCGACGTAGTCGCCGGAGCCACCGCCACCGTCTCACTCTTCGGGCGCAACGCCGGCCCCGTCGCCGACGTCCACCGTCTCATCCAAGGTGTCTATGGCTTCGTCGCTGTGTTCTTGTACACATGGGGTATGTTTCTCGCGGTCTTCGCCTCGGCCGGTCTCATTCCAAGCCTTCTCGAACCCGGCCGCATCGAGCTTTTGCTCTCCAAACCGGTCTCCCGCATCCGCATCCTGCTGGGCCGGTACGTGGGCAATCTGCTTGTGGTCGGCGCGAACACCATCTTTCTCGTACTAGGCGTATGGACGATCTTCGGCTGGAAAACGGGCCTCTGGCCTGTCTCATTTCTCATCGCGATTCCCACCACGGTCTTCATCTTCTCCGTGCTTCTCGCCGTGGTGGCTCTGGTTGGCGTTCTCTGGGAGAGCACGGCGCTGGCGGTCATGGTCCCCGTCGCGCTCATGATCATCAGCCCCATCCTGGCGCAGGAAAAAATCGCCCGGAAGCTTCTCTCCTCAGAATGGTCGCGCAATCTCTGGAAAGCACTCTATCTCTCCACCCCGCGCGTCTTCGATGTGGGCTTCTCGACGCTCGCCACCATTCGCGACCGCTCCTTCGGCAGCCTCGAGCCGCTCTGGACCTCCGCCGCCTTCGGCCTCGTCATGCTCACCACCGCCCTCATCGTCTTCGCGAGGCGGGATTTCTAATGCGGCCCTTCGCCGCCGCGCTCGCCGCCCTCTTCGCGCTAATGCTGGCCGCCTGCGATAGCGGACGCATCGGCGCCGTCCGCATTGACCCGGCCATCCAGTCGCTCGTCCCGGGCAACACCACCATGCTCGCTGGCGCCGACATCGACTCTCTCCGCAACACCGAGTTCTACCAGCGCGCCATCCGTGTCGCCGGCGCCGACGGCCTCGACTCCCTCACGCGCCTCACCGGCATCGACCCCCGCAAGGACGTCCACGAGGTCCTCACCTGCTCGGACGGCAAAACCGCCGTCGTCATCGCCGATGGCCGCTGGGATAACAAAGCCGTTCAGCAGCACCTCGCCTCCAACGGCGCCGTCCGCTCGGACTTCCATGGCCGCACCCTCTACACCGCCGGCAAAAGCGCCGTCTGGTTTCCCCGCTCCCGCTTCGCCGCCGCCGGCCCCGCCGACGCCGTCCAGCAGCTCATCGCCGCGCAGGACGGCGAGCACGGCATCCCCGACGCCTTTCGCGACAAGCTGAACACCGTTCCCGAAGGCAGCCAGTTCTGGCTCGCCTATATCGGCAGCCCCGCCGCGCTCGC
>JAJYKC010000088.1:0-305 GCA_021788955.1 Acidobacteriota bacterium | reverse complement strand
GAGCGCCTCGTCGCAGGCGAAGACGATCTCGACTGCGCGTACGACGATGCTCTTGAACGGGTTGCGGCAGACGGCCCCGAGCCCCGCCGCGCTCGCCCCCCAAACTCCCCAAGGCAGCACCCTCGGCAACATTCTCGCAATGGTCCGCGGCGTCAACGGACTCACCCTCGGCCTCGACCTCCGTACCGGGCTCCACCTCGAAGCCCAGGTCACCTGCAACGCCGAAGACGACGCCCGCCGCGTCCGCGACGCCCTCCGCGGCCTCATCGGCATGGGCCGCCTCAGCACCCCCGACAACCAGCCGG
>JAJYKC010000087.1 GCA_021788955.1 Acidobacteriota bacterium | reverse complement strand
GTCGCTTAACTGCATGGAGTAAGGCGCAATTCCTGCTTAGGTCCTGATGCTATCACGCGTAGCGCAATCGCAGAGGCTCTCCCGCTTTCACGCAATCGCAACACGCTTCGATCTTCACTATGGCCCGCCGCACTACACTATCCGGTATGAGTTCAGCCGCCTCCTTCCTGTGGCCCCATCGCGTCCGCTTCTCCGATACCGACGCGTCCGGCCGGATTCACTATACGGCGATGCTGCGCTTTTTCGAAGCGGCCGAGGTTGAGTTTCTTCGCACTCTGGGCATTCTCTACACGGACATCCAGGACGGGGAAACGTCATACCCGCGCGTGCGGATCGAGTGCAATTACACCGGCGCCGTTCGGGACGACGATGTGGTCGAAATCGCCGTCGCCGTAGAGCGAGTCGGCAAGTCCTCCTTCACGCTGGCTTTCGATGCGCGCGTCGGTGGCAGACAGGCCGCCGAAGGACGCATTACGGTCGTCTGCATGAACGTCGCCACCCAGGCATCGCGCCCGCTTCCCGAGAACCTCGCCGCTATCTTGCGTTCCCGTCTCGAACCCCGGTGAACGGTTCCATGGCCTCGAACAGCGACTCGAAGTCATAGCTGCCGTCGTGCCGGACGCCGTTCAGGAATAGCCCCGGCGTTCCGTACACCCCGTTCTGCACCCCGGTCCGGAAATCCTCGCGCACGCGCGGCAGGTACATCTCCGACTTCAACTCGCCTCCGAAGCGGTCCCCGTCGAGGTCAAGACGCCGGGCATAAGCGAGCAGGTCCTTCCGCTCCAGCGATTGCCAGTTTTCAAACAGCAGGTCGTGCATCTCCCAGAACTTACCCTGCGCTCCCGCGGCCTCAGCCGCCTGCGCCGCAAGTTCGGCGTGAGGGTGGAGGCGCGCGAAGGCGTAATGCCGGAACACGAAGCGCATTTTGTCGCCGAGCCGCTCCTGAAGCCGCCCGATGATCCAGTACGCTTCCGCGCACCCCGGACATTCGTAGTCGCCATACTCTACCAGCGTCACGGCCGCCCGCGGGCTCCCTCGCAGATGCTCACACTCGCGCAGCGGGAGCAGATCGAGCGCGGGTTTTCCAGATGTCATGTCCACTTCCCCCTCTCTTCGATGATCGGACCTCCGCCTCCGATGCGCATCTGCTACTCTAAGACCCTATAGTCTGCCGCGGCGGGCACTTCGCCGCCGGCCATGCGCTTGTTCCGCGTCGAACCGGTGCCGGGAGAAGAATCGCTATGGCGACGCTAAGCGCGGACGCTCGCTTCGACGCCCCGCTGTTTCAACGCTACGAACTCGACCACGCCTTTGACGAAATGTTTGAGGGCGCCGGAAGGCCGCGCGCCCACTACCGGGCGCTGTTTGAGTCGCTGCTCGACATGCCGGCCGGCGAACTTCCCCGCAAAAAGCAGATCGCCGATCAAACCTTTCTTCACCAGGGCATCACCTTCACCGTATATGGCCGCGAGGAAGGCACCGAACGCATCTTCCCCTACGACCTGCTGCCGCGCATCATCACCGCGGCGGAATGGTCGCGCATCGAAGCGGGACTGACCCAGCGCATCACCGCGCTCAACCTCTTTCTCAACGACATCCACCACGAGGGTCGGATTCTCAACGACGGCGTTGTGCCGCGCGAGATGGTGTACAGTTGCCGCCATTTCCGCCGCCAGATGCGCGGCCTCCAGGTCCCGCGCGATGTCTATGTCACGGTCACCGGCACGGACCTGATCCGGCTGCCGTCGGGCGAGTATGCCGTCCTCGAAGACAACCTTCGCGTGCCCAGCGGCGTGTCCTACATGCTGACGAACCGCCGCGTCATGAAGCGCATCTTCCCGGCGCTGTTTCAGAAATGTGGCGTCAGGCCCGTCGATCAGTACGGCCAGGCGCTGCTGGCTACCCTGCGGTCCCTCGCCCCCAATCCCCGCGGTGAGCCAACCATCGTTCTGCTTACTCCTGGCGTCTTCAACTCGGCTTACTTCGAGCACACCTATCTCGCCCGGCAGATGGGTATCGAGTTAGTAGAAGGCCGCGACCTCGTCGTGCACGACAACGTCGTATATATGCGCACCACAGCGGGCCTTCGCCGCGTCGATGTGATTTACCGCCGCATCGACGACGATTTTATCGACCCGCTCGTCTTCCGCCAGGATTCGATCCTCGGCGTCCCCGGCTTGTTCAATGCCTACCGCGCCGGCAACGTCGCCCTCGGCAATGCCTTGGGAACCGGCATCGCCGACGACAAGGCGCTCTACGCCTGGGTACCGCGCATCATTCGCTACTACCTCGACGAAGACCCGATCCTGGCCAACATCGAAACGTTGCTCATGACCGAAGACGCCCAGCGCGATCACGTCCTCGGCAAACTTGACGAATATGTCGTGAAGGCCGTCGGCGAGTCCGGCGGCTACGGGATGTTGATCGGCCCCCACGGCACCGCCGCCCAGCGGGAAGAGTTCCGCCGCCGCATCCTCGCCAACCCGCGGAACTACATCGCCCAGCCGACCATCCAGCTTTCCCGCGCGCCCTGCTTTGTCGACGGCCGCGTCGAGGCGCGCCATGTCGATCTGCGCCCCTATATTCTCTATGGCGACCGCGTGACCATCGTGCCGGGTGGCCTGACCCGCGTCGCCTTGCAGCGCGGATCGCTCGTCGTCAACTCCTCCCAAGGCGGCGGCAGCAAAGATACCTGGGTGCTTCACTCATGAGCTCGCCATGCTGAGCCGCGTTGCCGACAGCCTCTATTGGATGAGCCGCTACCTCGAGCGCGCCGAGCACACCGCGCGCCTCACCGGCACAAATCTGAACCTCATGCTCGACCAGTCCCCCGAGGCCGCCCAACGCCGATGGAGCCGCGTGCTCAACTCGCTTCATCACCCCGCGCCCGAGGCCGCGGCGGAGCCTTACGAAGTCGCCCAACGGCTCGCCTTCGACCTCCATAACCCATCCTCCGTGGTCAGCTCGATCATGACCGCGCGAGAGAACTCGCGCCAGGTGAGAGAACAAATCAGCTCGGAAATGTGGGAGCAGCTCAACCGTCTGTTTCACGAGGTGAAACGCGCCGACATGGACAACGTCTGGGACGCCGAGCCCCACGAGTTCCTCCGCGCCGTCACCGAAGGCATTCATCTGTTCCAGGGCGTCACGGATTCCACCATGGCCCACGGCGAGGGCTGGCAGTTCATCCAGTTCGGCCGCTACATCGAACGCGCCTCCAACGTGGCCGCCCTTCTCGACACCAGCTTTCAGGACTTGCCGCTCGGCGACGAGGCCGACGAGGCCGGCTACGGCGAATGGATCGGCTTGCTTCGCAGTTGTACGGCATTTGAAGCCTACTGCCACGCCTACACCGCCGGCCTCCGGCCCGAGCGCATCGCCGAGTTTCTTCTGCTGAACCCGGAGTTTCCGCACACCGTGCGGTTCGCCGCCGACAGACTCAAAAAGGCCCTCGACGCGATCCACGACGCAACACAATCGCGCCACGCCGAACGGGTGAGCCGGCTCGCCGGCCGCCTGGGCGCTTCGCTCGGATACGGTCAAATCGACGAAATCATCACCGGCGGACTCCACGGCTATCTCGAGTCGATTCAGCGGCAGTGCGCGCAGATCAATAACTCCGCCTATGCGCTCTACGTCACCTATCCGATTGAAGCGGCGATCGAGGCCTGAATGTTCTATTCCATCCGCCATCTGACGAAATTCCGCTACAGCGCTGCCGTGAGCGAAAGCATCATGGAGGTGCGTAAAACGCCGCGCAGCGAAGGCGCGCAGGGCTGCCTGTCTTCCACGTTGACCGTGCTGCCGCGGGCGCGCATTTTCTCCTACCGGGATTACCTCGGCAATACGGTCCATCACTTCGATGTGCCGGGCCATCACCGGCAGTTGGCGATCGTCGCTGAGTCCCTCGTCGACGTTCACGATGTCCCCGTGCTTCCGTCCTCGCTCGGTGCAAGTGCATGGAAGGATCTCGATGACGCCGTGGCAGTGGAAGATTTCTGGGAAATGCTCATGCCCAGCACATTCGCACGGTCAAGCCCGCGGCTCGATGACCTCGCGTTCCGCCTCGGCGTCGAGCGGCGTTCGGATCCCCTCAGCCTGATTCGCGAGTTGAACTCCGCGATCTACGTGTGGTTCGATTATGCCCCGAAAACCACGCGCGTGGATTCGCCCATCGAAGAAGCCCTCGGCGCGCGGCGCGGCGTCTGCCAGGACTTCGCCCATGTCATGATCGCGCTCGTGCGGCGCCTCGGCATTCCTTGCCGCTATGTAAGCGGATATCTCTTCCACGACAAATCCGCCCACGAACGCTCTTCGCCGGCCGCCTCCCACGCCTGGGTCGAGGCCTATCTTCCCGAACTCGGCTGGCTGGGCTTCGATCCAACCAACGACGTAGCCGCGGGCGAGCGCCATATCCGCACCGCCATCGGACGCGACTACGCCGACGTCCCGCCGACCAAAGGCACCTTCAAAGGCAACGCCTCCAGCGAGCTCACCGTCGCCGTCAGCGTGGAGTTGACCAGCGGACCGCCGCCGCCCGACCAAAGCCAGGCCATGCCCGAGGACTGGCAGGCCATGGCCGCCCCCGAGCCCGAGGCCCAGCAGCAACAAATGCAGCAGCAACAGCAATAGCAAGCCGCGCCGCCCATCGGCGACAATACGGAAATGCAATTTCGCGCATTGGGCCGCACCGGCTGGAACGTGTCGGCGGTCAGTTTTGGAGCCTGGGCAATCGGCGGCGCCTGGGGCTCGGTTGACGATACCGAATCGCTCGCCGCCTTGAACAAGGCCGTCGATTGCGGCGTCAATTTCATCGACACCGCCGACGTCTACGGCATGGGCCGCAGCGAGCGGCTCATCGCGCAGCTCAAGCGCGACCGCAAAGAAGAAATCGTCGTCGCCACGAAAGCCGGCCGGCGCCTCTCGCCCCACACCGCGGACGGCTACAACGCTACGAACATCGAGAGCTTCATCGATGACAGCCTGAGCAACCTCTCCACCGATTGCCTCGACCTCGTCCAGCTTCACTGCCCGCCGGTCGAAGTCTACTATCGTCCGGAACTCTTCGGAGCGCTCGACGCCTTAGTGCAGAAGGGCAAGATCCGCTACTACGGCGTCAGCGTCGAAAAAGTGGAAGAGGCGCTGAAGGCCATCGAATATCCAAACGTCCAGACCGTCCAGATCATTTTCAACTGCTTTCGTCTCCGCCCGGCCCAGCTATTTTTCGAAGAAGCGCGAAAGCGCCGCGTCGGCATTTTGGCGCGCGTGCCTCTGGCAAGCGGCTTGCTCACCGGCAAAATCACCCGCGAATCGCAGTTTGAAAAGGACGACCATCGCAACTTCAACCGCCGCGGCGAGGCCTTCGACGTCGGAGAAACCTTCTCCGGCGTGGACTTCAACACGGCCCTCGAAGCCGTGGAGCGCATCAAAACCGTCGTGCCGGCGGGAATTTCCCTCACGCAGTTCGCCCTGCGCTGGATCCTCATGTTCGACGCCGTCACCTGCGCGATCCCCGGCGGCAAACGCCCGGCCCAGGTCGCCGAAAACTGCGCCGCCGCGGACCTGCCCGCTCTACCCAAGGACGCGATGGAAGCAGTTCGCGAAACCTACGCCTCGTTGATCGCCCCGCAAGTCCATCAGCGCTGGTAAGCGCCGGAGCTCACCACTCCGCCACCGAGCCGTCGTCGTGGAAGATCATCTGCTGCAGCGTCTCCTGCCGGAACGGATGCTTCGCAGCCTCCGTCTCATTCACCTCGATCCCAAGTCCCGGAGCCTCCAGCGGCAGCCAGTGGCCGGCTTCCCGCTGCATCTGGGTTTCCACCACCTCGAATCGCCACGGCACGTCGCCCAGCATGTCTTCCTGGATCAGGAAATTCGGCGTGCTGAGAGCGAAGTGCAGCGCCGCGGCGTTCGCAATCGGACCGTTCGGGTTGTGCGGCGCAACGCCCATCAGATACGTCTCGCCCATGCTCGCAATGCGGCGCGCCTCCATCAAGCCGCCACAGTGCCCAAGGTCCGGCTGCAAGACATGACAGGCCTGTAGCTCGCACAAACGCCGGAATTCCCACCGCGTCGTCAGCCGCTCCCCGCTGGCGATCGGCACGTGTACGGCGCGGCGCACTTCAGCCAGCGCATCGGTCTGTTCCGGCGGCACGGGCTCCTCGCAAAACAGCGGATGGACGTCCTCGATCGCCCGAATATACTGAATCGCCTGCCCCGTCGTCGTGCGTCCGTGGAAGTCCACCATCACATCCATTTCCTCGCCCACGGCTTCACGCAACTCTTCCATCACGCGCGTAAACTCCCGCACCGGCGGCAGCCCTTCGAGCGGCCGCGAATACGGCACGCACACCACCTTCACCGCCGAGTAGCCTCGGTCCTTCACCGCCAGCGCCCGGTCGATCACCGCGCCGCTCGTGAAGCTCTCGTACACTGACTTCGATTCGCCCCCGCCGAGATGCGTGTACATGCGGACCTTGTCCCGCACCCTGCCGCCCAGCAGCTTATAAACCGGCAATCCAACCGACTTGCCGAAAATATCCCAGCACGCCTGCTCGATGCCCGATACGGCGCTCATCCCGATGATCCCCGTGCGCCAGAACGAATGCCGGTAAAGAATCTGCCAAAGAAATTCGATGCGCGTCGGGTCCTGCCCCACGATCAGCGGCGCCAGATCCTCCACGCAGCCCGCCACCGCGCGCGTCTTCCACTCGAGCGTCGCTTCGCCCCAGCCGTGCAAGCCGTCTACGTCCGTCTCCACTTTCACGAACACCCAGTTGCGCATGCGCGCGTTCACTACCACGGTCCGGATCTGCGTGATCTTCATGCCGGGCTCTAAAGTATCACGCGGCTGTCGCCTTCGCGCCTCGTAAGCCGCTGCCGGTCGAGAAACTCGAGCAGCGGAATCGCGTATTTGCGCGACACGCCGGTCCATTGCTTGAACTCTCCCACCTGAAACCGGGTCCCGCGCCGCGCCGCCAGCAGCGTACGCAGCGAGTCGAGCGCCGTGCGGTGGAAAATCAGCTCTTCGCCGACCTTCACCAGGCTCTGCTTCCGAAGCAGGATCTGCAGAAGCGCCCGCGAACGCACCGGGTCGATCCCGGTGCTCGCCAGCACTTCCTGCGTGGAGGGCGCGGTCAGTCCGGCGCGCTCAAACGCCCCCTCGATTTTTCGCGTGGCGGACTCCTCGTCTTCCGCCAGCGCCACGCGGTGCGACTTGAGCCGCACTGTTTCCCCCTCCGCAACGGCGTCCTTGCTCTCGCCGAGCAGCGCTTCGAAAACAAACGCGGGCGCCTCGGTGAGAACCCGCGCGCGCGCCTCCTCTTTGGGCATCCCCGTCAGCAGCGGATTCGCCTGATGAAACTCTTTTAGCGCGACCCGCAGAGCCTCGCCTCGCGCCTCGAACCACGCCGGAGCGGCGAACCACGCCGGTGTCGCCTCAATCCGCTTCAGCTTTCCCGCCTCGGCGAGGATCTCGTCTTCCGTCCAACCCGTCCGCCGCACTAGCTCCGGAAGGCTCATCCCGGCGCGGGACTCGGCCACCAGGATCAACAGCCGTTCCGCCGGACCGGCGTCCCGCAGGCCTTCCACACGTTCCGGCGTGGACTTTCGCGGCGGCTCCACGTCCACCACTTCTCCCCCGCCGATCGTCACCACCGGCGAAAACATCCGCACGATGAACCGGTCCCCCGGCAGCACCAGCAGCGGCTCCCGCAGTCGTAGCCTCACCCAAGTGTGCTCGCCGCCGCGGACCGGCTCCCGCGGCCCCAAGCGGCGAATGGTCGCCTCCGTCTCGGCCGTTCCCGAGTGAAAATGCACCGGCGCGCCCGGCTTCAGCGGCTTCGCGCCGGCAAGCAAATCGAAAGAGCAATCGATCAAGGTCGTCGGCGCAAAACGTCCCGGCGCGGCAAGCATCATCCCCCGCCTGACCTGCGCCGGCTCGATCCCGCTCAGGTTCACCGCCGTGCGCTGTCCCGCGTACGCCTTCTCCACCGCTTCCCCATGCACTTGCAAGCCGCGCACGCGCAGCCGAACAGCCCCCGGAAGTAGATCG
>JAJYKC010000086.1:1961-8070 GCA_021788955.1 Acidobacteriota bacterium | reverse complement strand
CGCAAGGCTTCGGCACGGGTACCCAGGCCAGTTTGAGCTTCAACAACGCCAGCCAGACGTACAACGCGATCCGGAATCTGTACAACCCGTATATCACTTCCAACCTGGCATTGACCATCACTCAACCGCTGCTCCGCGGATTCGGCCCGGCCGTGAACCGGCGCTTCATCCGGATTGCCAAGAACGAGGGGAAGATCACAAGCCTTCTTTTCCGCCAGCAATTGATCGAAACGGTGTATGGCGTGGTCCGGCTCTACACCGACCTGGTTTCGCTCGACGAGGACGTTCGGGTGAAGCGCGACACGCTCCGGTTCGCCAACAAGCTACTGGAGGACACACAGTCGGAAGTCACCGAGGGAACGCTGGCGCCGGTGGAGTTGACCCGGGCCAGGGCCGAAGTCTCCGCCGCCGAGCAGGACCTGATCAACAGTCAGGGTGTGCGCGACGAACAGGAAGCGATCCTGAAAAACGTCCTCACCAAGCGGGGAAACGAGGACCCCGAAGTGCGCGCCGCGCACATCATTCCTACGGACCCGCTCAGCGTGCCGGAAACTGAGTCCGCCGGACCGATCGACCAACTGCTCGAGCAGGCTTACCGCGAGCGGCCGGACCTTGCTCAGGCCGGGGTTCAGATAACGAATTCCAAACTCAGTTTGAAAGGCTCGATGAACAATCTCCGTCCGGAGGTGGATCTCGTCGGAATCGCGGAAAATAACGCGCTGGCGGGAGATCCGTTCCCGCAGGCCGGAACGCCCGATCCGTCATTCATCGGGGGTTACGGCGCCGCGCTCGATCAGCTTGCCACCAGGAAAAATCCGACGTATGGCATCGGACTGAACGTGACCCTGCCGCTGCGGAATCGCGTGGCGCAGGCCGATGCCGCCCGCGACGCGGTTCAACTTCGGCAGTCGCAGGTACGCGAGCGGCAGTTGCGCAATCAGGTGCAACTTGAAGTGGAAGACGCGCTCATCGCCATGCGGCGGTCACGGGCATCGTATCAAGCGGCGCTCAGGACGCGCGAACTGCAGCAACAATCGCTGGAGATTGAGCAGCTCAAGTTCACAGAGGGTGCATCGACGTCGTTCTTTGTGATCCAGTACGAGAGCTACCTGGCCCAGGCCCGGTCCGCCGTGGTGGTTGCCGCCGGCGCTTACGCGAAAGCCCGGGCGGCTCTGGAACGCGCGACGGGGACAATTCTGGACCGCTACGGCATCGATCCCGCCGATGCGATGGCCGGTAGGCCATAGCTTCGCTCCTCTCTCCAAAATCGTTCGAAACCGGAAGGCTTCCCGGATGGGTCTAATAAGGAGCACTGCTTTGGGGAGATTGTCGACTGTCGATGCGATGGATCCATCTGTCGTTTGTTCTGTGTATTGGGCCGCTTGCCTGGGCCCAGGACCAGGTTCGAACTGCCACGGTTTGCGAAGTTCTGGCGAGCCAGAAGACGTTTGAGGGCCAGCCGGTCGCCATTGTGGGCCGCTACTCACTGCGAGAGACTGGACGGCTCCTCGGCGAAGATGACTGTTCTTACGCCGGCCCAGCAACGGCGACGGCGGTGAAGCCGGCGGTGGTGACTCTGCGGCTGGATCGCTCCGGCGCGCCCCATCTGGCGGCGGCGTTCGCGGTGGAGGCGCCGAAGCTGGACGAGAAGGTCCGGTTGGTCCATGCGCACTCCCGGCTGGAGAACTTCCCTTTCGGCACGCCCGACTACGACCGATGGGCCGTTGTCTATGGCAAGTTCGAGATCCAAGCGATCCAACCGGCTCGGGCCGTGCTGCACTACGCCGGTGACAGCTACGTCGTTTTCCTCAAGTAGGGGGAGAAGAGAATCCGAAGGCTGGGCTACAATTTAGAGGAGGGAGGACTTCGGATGCTCTCGATGCGGCGTTTGTGCGCATTGGCTTTGGTTTCCGCGCCGCTGTTTGCCCAGCAGAAGCTGCAAACCCGGCCGGCAAGCCCGGCCCCAAACTCGTCCCAGAGCGGGGAGACGACAAAATACGTCGTTCAGCCGGGCACGCGGATACCGCTCAGCCTGATCAACAGCATTAGTACAAAGAACGCCATGCCGGGGGACAAGGTGTATCTTCAAACCACGTTTCCGGTGGTTGAGCAGGGCAAAATCGTCATTCCGCCAGGAAGCTATGTGCAGGGAACCGTGACCTCCGCCCAGCGCCCTGGCCGCGTGAAAGGACGCGGAGCGCTCTACATCCGCTTCGATTCCCTTACGTTGCCCAACGGCGTGACGCGCGATTTCCGGGCCAGTATCAACTCGATTGACAGCCTCGCCAACGACGACCTGAAAAAGAAAGAAGGAAAGATCGAAAGCAGCGGCAACAAAGGGTCGGACGCCGAGAAGGTGGGCGAAGCGGGAGCCGCGGGAGCGGGCATCGGTGCTTTGGCCGGCAGTGCGGCGGGGCACATGGGCATGGGCGCGGGGATCGGCGCCGCCGCCGGGGCTGCCGCCGGGCTCGCCGCGGTGTTGATGACCCGTGGACCGGACGTCGTTCTCGAGCGCGGCTCCACGGTCGAAATGGTTTTGGATCGCTCGCTCGTGTTCAGCACCACCGAGGTGGATTTCAGCCACGCTGCGCCATTCTCGAGCATCAATAACGGCCCGGGTCCGGCGCCCAAACCGAGCAACGGCTACGGAATCGGCATGCCGGTGCCGTACTGAATTTCCGTTTCTCCCGCTGCCGGTATCGCATCAGAAAAGCTTGAAACGTAAAGCATCCTCGCAGCCCGCCGGCGCAATCTCCGTTCGCGGCGCCCGAGTCCACAATCTGAAAGACATCTCGGTTGAGATTCCGCACGGCAAGCTCACCGTGGTCACGGGCGTTTCAGGGTCCGGGAAGTCATCGCTGGTCTTCGATACGGTGTACGCCGAGGGCCAGCGGCGTTACGTCGAATCGCTGTCGGCCTACGCGCGCCAGTTTCTCGATCGCATGGAGAAGCCCGCGGTGGAAGAGATCACCGGGCTCGCTCCGCCGATCGCGATCCGGCAAAAGAACACCACCCGGAATCCACGTTCGACAGTGGCCACCGCCACGGAACTCTACGATTACCTCCGCGTGCTCTACGCGCGCGCCGGCAGGACGTATTGCCCCAACTGCGGGCAGAGGGTGGAGCGCGACACGGTCGACCAGGTAGCGGCGAAAATCCTGGAGCAGTCCGAGGGTTCGCGCTGGTATGCCCTGTTCCCGGTTTCCGCCGGCGCGACTGCGGCGGCCATGCGGGACCGGCTCTTCGAATTGCGTGCAAAAGGCTTCAACCGGCTTTTTCAGAAAGGGCGGATGTTTGAGTTCTCCACGCCCGAGTCGCTGCTGGACGTCGATTTCCGCCTTCCGTTGTATGTGCTCGCCGACCGCATCGCCATCCGCCCGGATCTGCATCAGCGCATCGTGGACACCGTCGAAATCTGCTACCGCGAAGCCGGTGAGGTCATTTTCGAGGACGCCACCCAGGAAAGCAATCGCCTGCGGTTTTCCGAGAAGTTCGCCTGTAAGCGCTGCGGCATCGAGTTCCTCACGCCCGAACCTGCGCTGTTCAGCTTCAACAATCCCATGGGTGCGTGCCCGCGCTGCCAGGGCTTCGGAAATACGGTCGATTACGACACCGGCCGCGTCATTCCCGACATCACGAAAAGCCTGAACGAAGGGGCCGTCGATGCGTGGACCAAGCCGCGGTACCGGTCGTTCTATCTCGGACGTTTTCAGAAGGCCGCGCGGAAAGCGGACGTGCGCCTGGATGTGCCTTATGCGGACTTGAGCGGGGCCGAGCGTGCCTTCGTCGCCGAACAAATCCGCAAATTCTTTGCCGAGGTCGAACGGAAGAAGTACAAGGTTCATGTGCGCGTCTTCCTGAGCCGGTACCGCGGCTATGCCGAATGTCCGGACTGTGCCGGGGGCCGGCTGCGGAAGGAAGCGCTCAACGTGCGCGTCGGCGGCAAAACCATCTCCGGCGTCGCACAGATGAACATCGCCGAGGCGCGGGATTTCTTCCGCTCGCTCGAACTGGCGCCGGAGGAAACCGCGGCGGGCGAAAAAGTTCTGGTGGAGATCCGGCAGCGGCTCGAGTTCCTCCATAACGTCGGACTCGAGTATTTGACGCTCGACCGGCTTTCGGCGACCCTCTCCGGCGGGGAGGCGCAGCGCATCCAGCTTGCCACGTGCCTCGGCTCACGGCTCGTGGGAGCTTGCTATGTGCTCGACGAACCGTCGATCGGCCTGCATAGCCGCGACACGGAACGCTTGATCCGGATTCTCGAAGATCTGCGCGAGTTGGGCAACACGATTCTTGTGGTGGAGCACGACGCCGATATCATGCGCTCGTCCGACTATCTGATCGACCTGGGTCCGGGCGCGGGGGAACTGGGCGGCCGGGTGACTTTCGCGGGTACATACGGTGAGGCGATCGCGAAAGGAAACGGCTCGTTGACGGCGCGGTACTTGCGGGGCGATGCGAGGATTGTGCCGCGACAGTCTCCCCGGCCGCTGAATCCGAAAAGAACGGTCCGCATCCTTGGGGCGCGGGCGAACAATTTGTTGGGCGTCGACGTCTCGCTTCCTTTGGACCGGATGGTCGCCCTGACCGGCGTATCCGGCTCCGGAAAATCCACGCTCGTGCATGAGATTATCTATCCGGCGCTGCGGAGACGCGAGGCCAATGCGAAGCCGGTTTCCGAGGACGCGGAATTAGAAGCGCCGGAAAGGGTTCGCTGGCGCAAGGTCGAGCGCGGCGAGCTGATACGCGACGTGATTCTGGTGGATCAGTCGCCAATCGGGCGAACGCCGCGCTCCAACCCCGTCACATACGTAAAGGCGTTCGACATCATCCGGGAATTGTTTGCAAACGTGCCCGAGGCCTCGCGGCGCGGCTATACCGCCGGCCATTTTTCCTTCAACATCCCCGGCGGAAGATGCGAAACCTGTCAGGGCGGCGGGACCGTCACCGTGGAAATGCAGTTCCTCGCCGATGTCGAACTGATCTGCGAGGAATGCAACGGTGCGCGCTACAAAAACTCGATCCTCGACATCCGTTACCAGGGCCTGAACATTCATGAAGTCCTGCAGTTGACAGTCAAGGAAGCGTTGTCATTCTTTGCCTCGGTGCCCCGTCTGGTGCAAAAGCTGAAAGTCCTGGACGAAGTCGGGCTCGGCTACCTGCGCCTCGGGCAATCCGCCACCACTCTGAGCGGTGGCGAGGCCCAGCGTGTAAAACTTGCCGCGCACCTGGCCCAGGCAAGCTGCGAGGGCGCGCTATTCCTGTTCGACGAACCCACCACCGGACTGCATTTCGACGACATCGCCAAACTCCTTGACGCCTTTTCGAAACTGATCGCTAACGGCGGCAGCGTGCTGGTTATCGAACATAACCTGGATGTCATCGACAGCGCGGACTGGATAATCGACCTGGGTCCGGAAGGTGGCGCCGCCGGAGGACGAATCGTCGCCGAGGGCACGCCCGAGCAGGTGGCGGCGGCGGGTTCGCATACCGGCCGCTTCCTTGCTGGCCGTCGCAGCGTTCCGCCGCGCTCGTAGAATGAAGGTATGTGGTGGACCGCTGCGCTTTGGGCGCTTCTCGCCTGGCAGAGCAATTTCTACACCGAAGGTGTCAAAGCGCTGAATGAGAAACGGTATCCCGATGCCGTGAAAGACTTTACGAACGCTGTCGCCGCTGAGCCCAACGATTACACGGCGCATTTCAACCTCGCCCTGGCCTACGGTCTCACCGGCCAAAACGCCCAGGCGGCCGCGGAATACCGCAAGACGCTCGAACTGAAACCCGGCCTTTATCAAGCCGAACTGAACCTGGGAATCGTGCTGCTTCACTCAGAGCAGCCGGCCGCCGCGAAGGACCCACTTGCCGCGGCGGCCGCCGCCAAGCCGCAGGATTACCGTGCGAATTATTTCCTCGGCGATGCGCTTCTGAAAACCGGGGACGCCGCGGGCGCAGAACGCGCCTTCACGGCGGCGGTGGCCGCGCAGCCCAACGCCGCGGCCGCGGAACTGGGGCTGGGCCGGGCGCTCGCCAAGGAGAACAAGCTCGACGAAGCCGCCCCGCACTTCCGCAAGGCCGCCTCGCTCGACCCGCAATATCACGATTCCCTGCT
>JAJYKC010000086.1:0-1951 GCA_021788955.1 Acidobacteriota bacterium | reverse complement strand
AGTTGGCGCAGCTTTACGAGCGCGCCAAGCGATATACGGACGCCGCGGCGCTCTATGGAGAGTTTCCGAATGACCCGGCGGCCGTCGAACACCGCGGTGAAATGCTGATGGCCGGGGGCAACGCCGCCGCGGCGATCGAGCAGTTTGAACAGGTGGTCGCCAAGTCTCCCACGGATGCCAACCGCGCGGCGCTTGCCGATGCTTATCTGGCAAACAAGCAGTCGGCAAAAGCTCTGCCGCTGGTCCAGGACCTGCTCCTGCACGACCCGAATAACTATCAGTTGCAGATGTTGAGCGCCAGCATTCTGCGCGACCAGCGGAATTTCAAAGCAGCCGCTCAAGCCTATGGCCGGGCGGCGCAGTTACAGGAAAACGAACCCAAGGCGTGGACCGGGCTGGCCGAGATGCTGCTCCTGCTCGATGACTACACCGGCACACTGAACGCGCTGGACCGTGTGCGCGCGCTGAAGGCCGAGACCCCCGGCCACATGTTTCTCCGCTCGATTACTCTCGACAAGATGCACGACCTGAAGCCGGCTCTCGCCAGCTACAAGGAGTTTCTCGCCGCAAGCCAGGGAAAATTTCCCGAGGAAGAGTTCAAGGCGAGGCAGCGGGCACGGATTATCCAGGATGAGCTGAATCATCGATGAAGCGCTTGCTCTTCCTAATCGTTCTCGTCAGCCTCGCGGCGCGGGCGGCCAGCCTGGAAGCGGTGAAGTCCGAGACGAATCCAAAAAAGCGCGCCGCCCTTGCACTGGACAATTGCGAAGCGGCGATGAATGAGGCGCGGAACGCATCCCACGCCGGCGATTGGAAGAAAATGGCGGCGGCGTTTCAGGAAGTCAACGCATCGGCGGACGTCTGCTATGACTCACTGTGTCAAACCGGCAAGCCGCCGCGAAAAAACCTGTTGTACAAACGAGCGGAACTGAAGCTCCGCTCGTTGATCCGTATGATGGCCAGCGTCACCGACGAGATTCCGTACGACCAGCGCGAGCCCGCGGATCAGGCGCGGGAGCATCTGCAGGAAGTCCACGATAAGATCCTAAACGAGGAGATGCAAAAGAGGTGATGTGATGAGGCGAGCCATTCCCATAGCCGCCCTCGCGGTTCTGCTCACGGCGCCCTGCCTGCGCAGCCAGGAACGCGATTTTTTGACCGCTGACGAGATCGATCAGATCCGGGAGGTCCAGGAGCCCAGCGCGCGGATGGATCTGTATCTGAAGTTCGCGCGCGAACGTGTGGCGCTGATCGAAAAGCTTGTGTCGAAGAATAAGCCAGGCCGCTCGGGCCTCATCCACGACACGCTCGAGGACTACGGCAAGATCATCGAGGCCATCGACACCGTCTCCGACGATGCGCTCGATCGCGGCCTCCCGATCGGCGAGGGCGTGGCCGCGGTGAAGAAGAAGGAAGCGGAACTACTCGCTTCGCTCAAGAAGATCCAGGAGTCGCACCCCGCGGACCTGCCTCGATACGAGTTCGCACTCACGCAGGCCATCGAAACCACCGAAGACAGCGCGGACCTGGCGAACGAAGACGTGGGAAAACGGGAAGCCGGCGTCGTATCCGAGAAAGAGAAAGAGCGCCGGAAGTACAACGCGGGCCTGTCCGACGCCGAGCGCCACGCCGAGCAGAACAAGCAACTGAATGTCGACACCCGGCAGCGCAAGGCGCCGACGCTGCTGAAACCGGGAGAGAAGGAAGCGCAACAGCCGTAAGCAGGTCCTGCCGCCGGAGGGCCTCGCGGCCACCCCGGCAGCAGAGCCAGTACGGAATTACGCGGTACGCATGGACTCGCTCTTGTCGCCGCTGAGCGCCGCCTGCGCCGCGGCAAGCCGGGCGATCGGCACACGGTAGGGCGAGCAGGAGACGTAGTTCATGCCGGCCTTGTGGCAGAACGCGATCGAGCTCGGCTCGCCGCCGTGCTCGCCGCAGATGCCGATTTCGA
>JAJYKC010000085.1 GCA_021788955.1 Acidobacteriota bacterium | reverse complement strand
TCCTATTCCACCCCCGGGACCCGAATCCGCCCCTCCAGGTACAGCACCGCCTCGCCCGCCATCGATACCCGCTCGCCCGCCTCCTCGCACCACAACTCCCCGCCGCGAGCCGAAATCTGCCGCGCATACAAGCTGCGCTTGCCAAGCCGCCCGGCCCAGTACGGAATCAGCGTACTGTGCGCCGAACCCGTCACCGGATCCTCCGGCACGCCCTTCGAGGGCGCGAAAAACCGCGATACAAAATCGCAATCCTCCCCCGGCGCCGTCACAATCGTCGCGAACCGGTCCACCCGTTTCAACCGCTCCATGTCCGGCCGCAGCCCCGCCACCTCCTCCGCCGTTTCATACACAACCAGGTAGTCGCGCGCCCCCAGCACCACCCGCGGCTCGCCCCCCAGCGCCGCAACCAGGTCCGGATGCGCATTGCAAGCCTGCGGAGGCCGCGCGGGAAAATTCATTCGCAGCCGCTCCCCGTCCCGCCCCACCACCAGTTCCCCGGACCGCGTCAGAAACCGAACCTCGCCGGCCTCCGGTCGCAATCGCTCGAAGATCACGTACGCCGACGCCAGCGTCGCGTGCCCGCACAGGTCCACTTCAACCGCCGGCGTGAACCACCGCAGCCCGTATCTCTCGCCCTCCGGCACAAAAAACGCGGTCTCCGACAGGTTGTTTTCCGCCGCAATCGCCTGCATCGTCGCATCGGGCAGCCACGCTTCCAGCGGACAGACCGCCGCCGGATTTCCCCCAAACAACCGCCGCGTAAACGCATCCACCTGGTAGAGAGCCAGTTCCATCCGCTCAGCTTACCGCACGAACCTTTGCCGTCACGGCGCCTAAACCGTACGCCCCACCGCGACCGCGATGGAGCGGTCACTCCGCTCATTCTCGATCGCACCCGTCAACGTGACCGCTGAATCGCTACTTTGAGTAGAGATGAAATCGATCTTGGCTCCGTATTACGCGTTCGAATGAAACGCCGAGATCCCTGAAACGAAACCAAAGCCGCTAGAATCACACTTGAAGTCTCTTGTGGTCGGGAACTTCAACGGAACGGGATTATCGAGTGAATTTACGGCAGTATCTTGGCCGGCTGCCTCGGGCGGTTTCTTGCTTCATTGCCCTGTTATCTCTCAATCTCCATGCAGCGCCCGTCAACTTGACGGGCCGCGTCGTCGATGAAAACGGCGCCCCGGTACAAAACGCGCACCTCAAAATCAGCGCTCTCGTCTCCCCGGTTCGTGTTTTCGAAACCGAAACCGGCGCCACCGGGAATTTCGACGTCACCCTGCCCGAACCCGGCGACTACCTCGTCGCCGTCGAGCGCCAGGGTTTTTATGCCGTGAAGGACGAAAAGATCCACGTCGAGCCCGGCCAGGAAATCTCCGTCGCCATCAGTCACGTCATGGAAGTCTTCCAGTCCGTCGACGTCAACGCCACCCCCTCGCCCGTCGACATTGAGCAAACCGCGAATCAAACCACCCTCACCGGTACCGAAGTGAACGACATCATGTATCCCAACAGCCACAGCCTGCGGGACTCCATGAAGCTCATGCCCGGCGTCCTCGAAGACCCCACCGGCGCCCTTCACTTCAACGGCTCTTCGGAAAACCAGGTCGAGTACGTCCTCAACGGCTTCAACATCACCGATCCCGTCTCCGGCAGGTTCCAGTCAGTCCTAGCCGTCGAAGGCGTCCGCTCCATGAACTACAACTCCGGTCAGTTTTCCCCCGAATACGGCAAAGGCTCGGCCGGCGCGCTCGCCATTCGCACCGAATCCGGAACCGACGCATTCCACTTCACCGCCACCGACTTCATCCCCGGCCTCGATCTCCAGCAGGGCGTCCGCATCGGCAACTGGTATCCCCGCTTCGGCGTCTCCGGACCCATCGTCCGCGGCCGCGCCTGGTTCTCCGACATGTTCTTCTCCGACTACAACGAGCAGTTGGTCACCGGCCTCCCGAAGGGCGCCGACACCCGCAGCGGCTGGGCCGGCAGCAACGTCCTCCACGCCCAGGTGAACCTCAACTCCTCCAACATCCTCTTCGCCGATTTCCTCGTCAATCTCGACGACGAGAACCGACTCGGCCTCAGCCCGCTCGACCCGGTCTCCACCACCACCACGCTCCACGCCCACGAATACTTCACCAGCGTCAAGGACCAGGTCTATCTCGGCCACGGCACCCTCCTCGAGTTCGGCTTCGCCCGCAACTACTTCTCCAACGCCCAAAGCCCGCAGGGCCAGGCCCCCTATGTCTTCTCCCCCCTCGGCCGCAGCGGCAATTACTTCATCAACTCCACCGAAACCGTCTCCCGCAACGAGGGCATGGCCCAGGCCTACTTCCCGCAGTTCAATTTCTTCGGCACCCACCAGATTCAGGCCGGCGTCGACGGCGACACCATGCCCTACAGCGGTAACTTCAGCCGTACTTCCTATCAGGTTCTCGGACTTCAAAGCCAACTCCTCTCGGATACCTCCTTCCAGGGTTCCGGAATCTTCCACTTACAAGACACCGAAATGTCTTATTACTTGCGCGACGTCTGGCGGATAACTTCTAACTTCCACATCGACGCCGGCCTGCGCCAGGATTGGGACACCGCCATCGGCGCCAACGCCGTGTCGCCGCACATCGCCTTCGCCTGGGATCCGTTCGGAACCGCCCGCACCCGCATCTCCGGCGGCTATTCCATCACCCACGACGCCGTGCCGCTCAACTTACTCGGCATGCCGCTCGATCAAACCGCCTACACCACCGGGTACGGCCCCAACGGCGTGATAACAGGTGCGCCGGCGCCCTCTTACTTCACGCTCCCCAGATCCGGACTTTCCCTGCCCGGAGCCAGCAACTGGACCCTCGGCGGCGAACGCCAGATTACTTCCAGTATCATCGCCAGCGTCCAATACAACCGCCGCCGCGGCAACGACGCCTTCGCCTATCAGAACTTACTCGCTCCCTACGGCACGCCGTCAATCCTGCCGCTGCCCAACGGCGCCCTGCCTGGTAACTACCAACTGACAAACCTCCGCCGCGACGACTACGATTCGGTCGAATTCTCCGTCCGCCAAACCTTCGGCGGGCAATTCGAATGGATGGCCTCCTACACCCGCTCCCGCGCGCTCACCAACGCCGTTCTCGACTACAACGCCGCCGAACCGCTTCAATTGGCCCAGACCATGGCCCCCATGCCCTGGGATTCGCCCAACCGTTTCCTCGGATGGGCTTACATGCCGCTACCCTTCAAGAACTGGGCGCTCTCCGTGCTCGCCGACGCCCGCTCCGGCTACCCGTTCTCCATCCAGCAGCAGACCGGGCTGCTCTCCGGACCCTACAACTCATTCCGCTATCCGTTTAACCTCGACCTCAATATCGCCATTGAGCGTATGTTCACGTTGCGCGGCTACCGCTTCGCCCTCCGTCTCGGCATGGATAACATCACCGATCAGGCGAATCCGACAGCCGTCTACAACACCATCGGTTCGCCGCAATTTCTCCAGTTTCTCGGCGACGAAGGACGGCACGGCGTGCTCCGGATCCGCTTCTTCGGCCGCGCGGAAACGCAGTAACCACATAAGAAGTACACGCACATGAAACACAACAGATTGTCGGTTTTTGTTTTGGCCGCCGGTTGCGCCTTGGCCGCGCTCCCGCTGGCCGCGCAGGACTCACAGAACTGGTCCGTCACCGCTTTCGGCGGCTTCGGTCTTTATCACCCGGTTTCGCTTACCTCCGCGTCCGGCAGCGCCACCGCCGCGCCCGGCTCCCGTATCGTGCTCGGCGCCTTCCTGGGCCGCCGCTTGACGGACCGCTTCACCGTCGAGGCGGGCTGGACCTATCAGGACGGCGACTTCCAGATCATGTCCGGCCCCACCAAGACCGCCTTCGACGCCGACTCCGACGCCTTCCACGCCGGTTTGCTCTACTACCTCCGCTCCTCCTCAAACCGTCTGCGTCCCTACCTGGTCGGGAGCGTCGGCGCCAAACTCTATCACGGAACCGAAACCCCCAGCCCGCGCCCGCTCGAGCAGTTCGCCATCTTCCACGACGGCTTCGTCGCCGAACCCTTAATGACCTACGGCGGCGGCCTGGAGTACTCCTTCACGCACCGCTGGGCCGTGCGCCTCGACCTCCGCGACTACACAACCCCGTTCCCCACCGGTTCCATCACACCTTCGCCCGGCGTCTCCGTAGGCGGCTGGATGCACGATTTCGTCCCGACCATCGGCGTCGTGTTCCGCTAACCCGCCGCGCCGTTACCGCGCCGCAACGATAGCGAGCGTCCGCCCCACTGCACCCCACTGGATGCCGTGCCCTTCACTGTCGACGAGTGCTCAAACCGAGCCGCGACCGCAAGGGAGCGGTCCTCCCCCGCGCCGATCCACAACTTTCGACAGTACGTTCTGCTTTTTCTTCTAATGCACGCGCGGGCGCCGGCGTTCGTTCGTCCCCAGTTCGTCGAAGATCGCCAGCACGCGCTTTCGGTAGGAATACACCCGGCGCAGCGACTGCTGAAAGTCGCCCTCAAACCTCTGCCCGCGAAGCCACTTCGCCAGCACTGGCTTGGGAACGTCAATGTCCTTGCGTAAGGCCTCGGCCGAGTGTCCGCGAAGAAACAGACCGTAAAACAGTGCCGCCTCGCGTTGCGGAGCCAGCGGGTCGAATTCTTCTCGCAACATCATGACGAATGAGGTCCAAAAAAGGCTAGTATAAACAGCCTCCGGCCATGAATCAAGGCTTCGCCCGCTTTAGCCGCTCCACCCCGTTACAGCCGGATTACTCCTCCCATTGCCGCTCAAGAATCCGGGAGTATTCGCCCGAGGCGTATAACTCGAAGTCGTAATCGGCGCTTTGCAGCACCGGATACGGCCGGCTCTGATCCAGCCCGAAGATCTGGTCCGCGTACTGATGGTGATGGCGAATAAACTCCTCGGTCAACATCTCCGCCGCCGGTGCTTCGCTGAACACCAGGTTCATCGCCAACGCCCGCGCGAAAATGCGCTGATGCCCCTTCACGCCCCAACGGTCCAGCTTCTCCAGCACGTGCGCCGGCGCCGAGTGCACCAGGTAGCCGGCGAACGATTGCCGGCACACCCCTTCGGGGAACATCCCCGCATGACGCTCCGCCATCTCCAGGCACTGCTCGACCCAGCGCCGCAGGTCCCGGCCCACATAAAACAACATCCGCAGTTCGCAGTAGCGTCCTTCAATGAGGGCGCGGTCCAGTTCCCGGCGCGTCCGGCCGGCATCCGGCAACAATCCCTCGATCACCATGCCCGCCTTCGAACTCTCCACCAGTTTGCTCTGCGACGCCGCGTCGGCGAACGGATGCAGAATCAAGTGCGGCAGCTTAACAGCGGTGCGCTCGCCGGGGACGCTCGTGTCGGGGGATGTCATCGCCGCCTATCGCCTCTGGGTAAGCATAACCCGGGCCACAACCGTCTGTCCGCCTCGTAGAACCTTGACCACGACTTCATCGCCAGGCTTCTTCGCCCGCAGCGCATAGGTGAAGTCATACAAGTTCTGTATCGGCTTCCCGTCGAATTCCGTTAGGATGTCGCCCGCCTTGAACCCCGCTTTCGCCGCCGGCGACCCCGGCGTGATGTCGGCGAACCTCACTCCATTCGGCAACTCCGTAAAGTCCGGCACGCTCCCGAAGTACGGCCCATAGCCCGACCCTCCGCCCGTCCCCGATCCCGAATGCGGATTCTGCGGCTCGGCCACCGCCACAAACTTCGGCCGTTCCTCGCTCGCCGCCAACTTGTCCACCACGTCGCTGATGTAGGCCAGCAGATGAATCGTCTCCGGCCCGTTGATCTTGTCCCACGTGTCGCTCGGCCGATGATAATCCGCATGCAGCCCCGAGAAAAAGAACAGCGTCGGAATCTGCTTCGCCGTAAACGACGTGTGGTCGCTCGCCCCATACCCCGCCCGCTCTGTCAGGTCCGTCGCAATCCCGTCCGCCCCGTCTTCGCTTTTCAGCAGCGCCCCGAACGTCGTCCCGGTTCCCGAGCCGCCCACATACACCTTGTGGTCCCGGATCCGCCCGATCATGTCCATGTTGATCATCGCCACCGCGTCCTTCAGCGGCAGCTCCGAATGATTCACGTAATAACTCGACCCCAGCAGCCCCAGTTCCTCGCCGGCGAACTCGAGAAACAACACCCCCCGCCGCGGTGGCCGCGAATCCTTCAGGAGCCGCGCAATCTCCAGCACACCCGCCGCGCCTGACGCGTTATCGTCCGCCCCCGGATGAATCGTCCCCGTCTGCGAAGGCGCCAGCGAAAACCGCCCGCCCAGCCCGAGATGATCGTAGTGCGCGCCCACGATCACATACTCGTTCGATTGCTCCCCCGGCAGATACGCCGCCACGTTGTGAACCGTCTTCACCTCGCGGTCCAGATCCACCCGCAGCTTCAAGCGCACTCCCTCCGGCAGCGCGAACGAATGCGGCTGTTCCTGCGCGTCGATCGCCTCCTCCGCCTGCCGCACCGTGCTGTGCGCGGTCTCGAGCATCGCATCCCCGATCGCCGCCGAAACCTGCGCGAACTCGATGCCCGCGTTCTCCGGCCCCTCGGCTTCGCCGAACGGCTCCAGCTTGTCCGCCGTGTTCGGATGCGCCCCAACGTCGTTCACCATCAGCACCGCCGCCGCTCCGTGCATCTTCGCGTTCGACGCCTTGCTGAAAAACTGCGAATGTACCGTCAGGTCCTTCCCCTCGAACTTGCTCTTGGCGTCGGACTCCCGCGGCTCATGCCGAAGTATCAGCACCACCTTGCCGCGCACGTCCAGACCCGCATAATCGTCGTAGCCGTACTCCGTCGCCGTGATCCCGTATCCGGCGAACACCACCGTCGCCTCCGCCTCCCCGCTCGCTGAAAGATTCAGCGGCACGAAGGTGGAATTCAGCACGCCCGCCTCCCAACCCTTCCCCGAAGGCAGCTCGTACTCGAGATCGTTTTTCGCGCCCAGCTTCGCGCTCGTCGTGATCGGGAAATCCTGGAAGTACCCGTGCCCGGGAACCGGCGGAATGCCGTAAATCTGGAACTGCCGCTCCAGATACTCGGCCGCCTTCTCCAGCCCCGGAGAACCGTTGCCCCGGCCTTGTAACTCGTCCGAGGCAAGATACTTCACGTGGCCCATGTAGTCCGCCGTGTCCAGCCGCGAGGCCACCGCGGAGCCCGCCAGGACCACCGTAACGGCTATGGCAAATACCCGGCCCGGCGTGCGCATCTGTTGCTCCCTCCTACTGCTTCAGCGGCGAAGGAATCCCCACCTCGCAACACTTCTCCGCTTGCTGCTTGGCGGTCTTCTGGTAATCCAGTTCCTTGTCGATCAGCGCCTTCAGGCTATCCCACGGAACGTTGCCCACCACCGGCAGCCCGTCGATATAAGTCGTCGGCGTCGAATCGACGCCATTCATCCGCTGCCCGGCCATCTGCAGCCCCGGTATCGACTTCCCCTCGGCCAGCGACGCTTCCACTTCCTTCTCCGTCGCCTGCGTATCCACACACCGCCCGAACTCCATCGACTGCAGATTGTGCGCGCCGGCGAATTCGCCGATCTTGCTCTTCACATTGTCCGGCGTGATCTCGCTCTGATGATCGTAAATCCAGTCGTAGTAATCCCAGAACGCCGCCGGCTTCTCCTGATAGATACACCGCCCGGCAACAGCCGCCGTCATCGCCCACGGATGGATCTGCACCAGCGGGAAATCTCTGAAAAACACCCGCACCTGCTTTGGGTAATCCTTCGGGATGTTAGCCCGCATCGCCTTCGCTTCATCCTTGCAAAGCGGGCACTCGAAGTCGCCGAACACAACCAGCGTCACCGGCGCATCCGCCGGCCCGAAGCTCGGCGCCCCCGCCGTCGTCAACTTCTCAAGCTGCGCCTGAAACGGACTCTTCGCGATGTTGAACACATCGCCGGAAAGAATATGCTGCCCGTCGTTGGACACGTACAGAGTCGAAGTCTCGCTGAACTCCCGGTACGTGTAGCGCACCGTAATCTTCTTCAGCCCCTGCACCGCCGAAGGTTGCGGATCACCGATCTCCATCTTCACTTGGGGGGAAAATGGCAG